>NZ_DDOP01000097.1:0-15621 GCF_002341725.1 Bradyrhizobium sp. UBA2491 | reverse complement strand
GCCCGGTCACGCCCGTGATCAAAGCGACACGACCTTTCGAGGCGTGCTCGGCCATTTCTTCTCCGATGGTACAAAACTGTCGCGAAGCTAAGCTACTAATTTCCAGTTGCCGTTCGGGATCAGATTAGATGCTTTCCGTGAGCCTGATAGCACTGGGGCACATTGGCTGTCCATTATCGGAGCTTGGCGCTGACTGCTTTTGGGACGAAAGATCATCGTCATTTTCTTCGGATAGGCCATATACGCACGAGACTGCGTGCGACGACCGTCCTACGTTCGCCGGCTGGACATGAATTCGGCCTTCATCGCCTTGTACTTGCCGTCTATCTCAGCGGGCCGCAAGCCCTTGTTGCCCGTGCTTACGGTAACCAGAGAAATGACGCGGTATCTTTTTGGCGCTGCTCATTCGGCCTAGCCAGACGGGAGGACCAGAGACCGCACAATAGCGATGCCGGTGAGAGTCCGACAAGCGTCCAAAAAAGGCGCGGCTGAGCCGTGCCCGCGGACCGTCCCCGCCCAACCGGATCTACCTTAAGCGCCCTGCTTTTGCCCCGTTACAACCCATGATAGACTCAAAGTGATATGGTGGAGCTTAAGGGTGATGTTACCCGTGCCGCTAGTTATTGCTTCACGGCGTAATCGGCCCATACGCCTTGCCTTATTCGAAGTTTTCCGAGTAATGGACAGGATGTGGCCCGCTAGGCCGCTTGTTCCCCCGGGTCTCCGGCCGCCAACAATGGCCGGCTGCGAGACAAGACAGGGCCTGTTGCATGATCAGATTTGGCCTGCTCGGGTGCGGGCGTATCGCGAAGCGCCATTCCGATCTCCTGGGTGGCAATCACATCGAGGGAGCAAGCCTGGTTGCAGTCTGCGATCCGGTTCGCGCGCGCGCCGATGCGGTCGCAGGCAAGTTCGGCGTTCCGGCCCATTACGACATGGACGAGTTCCTGGCGCGCAAGGATATCGATGCCGTTGCCGTGCTGACCCCGAGCGGGCTGCATCCCGCGCATGTCATCGCCTGCGCCAGGGCCGGCAAGCACGTCGTGGTCGAAAAGCCGATGGCGTTGCGGCTGCAGGATGCCGACGACATGATCCGGGCCTGCGACGAGGCCGGCGTCAAGATGTTCATCGTCAAGCAGAACCGCTTCAACGTGCCGGTGGTCAAGGCGCGCGAGGCGCTGGATGCCGGCCGCTTCGGCAAGCTCATCCTGGGCACCGTCCGGGTGCGCTGGTGCCGTGACCAGGGCTACTACGACCAGGACGATTGGCGCGGCACCTGGGCCTATGACGGCGGCGTGCTGACCAACCAGGCGAGCCACCATGTCGACATGCTGGAGTGGTTCTTCGGCGACGTCGTGAGCGTGCATGCACGGGCGGCGACGGCGCTCGCCAGGATCGAAACCGAGGACACCGCGGTCGCGACGCTCAAGTTCCGCAACGGCGCGCTTGGCATCATCGAGGCGACCACCGCGGCGCGGCCGACCGATCTCGAGGGCTCGCTGTCGATCCTCGGCGAAAAGGGCACGGTCGAGATATCCGGCTTCGCGGTCAACCAGATCCGGCACTGGCGCTTTGTCGACGAGCTGCCGTCGGACAAGGACGTCGTGGAGAAGTTCTCGGTCAATCCGCCCAACGTCTACGGCTTCGGCCATCAGGCCTACTATCATCACGTGGTCGATTGCCTGGAGAACCAGCGCGCGGCGCTGGTCGACGGGCTCGAGGGCCGCAAGAGCCTGGAGCTGATCTCGGCGCTCTACGAGTCGATCGAGACCGGCGAGGAAGTGGCGCTGCGCTTCACGCCGCGCCTGAGCCGGCTCGGTGTGGTTTCGTGAACCGGCCCGACGTGCATCAGGCCAGCGTGCGCGATGTCGCGTTCGGCGAACGCGTCAAGATCGTCGAGCCCTGTAACCTTTATGGTTGCACGCTCGGTGACGATTGTTTCGTCGGGCCGTTCACCGAGATCCAGAAGGGCGTGGTGGTCGGCGCGCGCACCCGCGTGCAGTCGCATGCGTTCGTCTGCGAGCTCGTCACCATCGGCGAGGACTGCTTCGTCGGGCACGGCGTGATGTTCGTCAATGACACGTTCGCCACCGGCGGCCCGGCGCGCGGACGCAAGGAACTGTGGCGCGAGACGGTGATCGGCAACCGGGTGTCGATCGGCTCCAACGCCACGATCATGCCGGTCAGGATCGCCGACGACGTCGTCATCGGCGCGGGATCCGTCGTGACCAAGGACATCACGATATCAGGCACCTATGCCGGCAATCCGGCGCGCCGGCTGCTGACGAGCCAATAGGGGAATATCGATGGCCGTGCCGTATGCCGACCTGCAACTGCAATATCAGTCCATCAAGGGCGAGATCGATGCCGCGATCGCCGGCGTGATCCGCGACAACGCCTTCATCCGCGGCGGCTACGTCGACGCCTTCGAGCGCGAATTCGCCGCGGCCGCGGAAGTCGCGCACTGCGTCTCCTGCGCCAACGGCACCGACGCGCTTTACCTCGCGATGCGGGCGCTGAAAGTGCAGCCTGGCGACGAGGTGATCACGACGGCGCATTCCTGGATCTCGACCGCGGCGATGATCACGCATTCCGGCGCCACCGTCGTGTTCTGCGATACCGACGACACGACGTTCACGATCGATCCGGCCGCGATCGAGGCGGCGATCACGCCGCGCACGGTCGGCATCATCCCGGTGCATCTGTACGGCCAGCCCGCCGACATGGATGCGATCATGGCGATCGCGCAGAAGCACAAGCTCTGGGTGATCGAGGACTGCGCCCAGGCACATCTCGCGCGCTACAAGGGCCGCATGGTGGGCACGTTTGGCGAGGCGGCGACCTATTCATTCTATCCCGGCAAGAACCTCGGCGCGATGGGCGACGCGGGTGCCGTCGTCACCAACGACGCAGCGCTCGCCGAGCAGATGGCCATGCTGGCGCGCCACGGTGGGCTGGTGAAGCACCAGCACCATATCGAGGGCATCAACAGCCGGCTCGACGGCATGCAGGCCGCGATCCTCTCTGCCAAGCTGCCGCATCTCGAGGCGTGGACCGAGGCCCGCCAGGCCGCCGCCGAGGTCTATGACACCGGCCTCAACCAGATCGAGGACGTCGTGGTGCCCGAGGTCGCGCCGGCGCGCAGCCACGTCTATCACCTCTACACGATCCGGCACCCGCGCCGCGACGCGCTCGCCGCGCACCTGAACGCCAATGGCGTGCAGACCGCGATCAACTACCCCACCGCGCTGCCCTTCCTGCCGGCCTACGCCCGGTTCAATCACCGGCCGGAGCAGTTCCCCAACGCCCATCGCGATCAGGGCCGGATCCTCTCGCTGCCGATGTTCGCCGAGATCACACGCGAGCAGCAGGACGAGGTGATCGACCTGGTCCGCAAGTTCTGATCGCGATCGTGGCCCTGCGCCGGCGCGGGGGTTAGCCTCGCCGTAGCAGAGGCTTCAGGAACAGCTCCAGATTGGAGCCGGGGAACAGGTAGCCCTTCAGGCCCGCCGCGCGGGCCGCCTCGATATCCGTCGGTTGATCGCCGACCAGAAAGCTTCGTTCGACATCGACCGGAAAGCGTTCCAGCAGGTCATTGATCATGCCCGGCGATGGCTTGCGGCGAGGGCTCACCTGCCCGTAGCGCTCGATGGTCCCTTCCGGATGGAACGGGCAATATTCGAAGGCGTCGATATGGGCGCCGATCTTGCCGAGCTCGGCGGACATCCAGTCGTGGAGCTTTCGGATATGCGCTTCCTCGTAGAGGCCTCGCGCAACGCCTGACTGGTTGGTCACGACGAACGCGAAATAGCCGATGTCGTTGACCGCCTTCACCGCCTCGCGCGCACCGTCGATCCAGACCAGCCTGTGGCTTTCGAACAGATAGCCGATGTCGTGGTTCAGGACGCCGTCCCGATCGAAGAAGACCGCCGGCCTTCGCGCCTGATCGCTGGAAGCGCTGCTCATGAGGTGGCGATCCGTTCGGCTCCGTGAGGCATGAGCCTGCTCAATAGTTCACATTGCCGGGCGCGGCAATGCGAGGCCACATGGTCAGCGGGATGCGCTGACTCTCGTGGCTATCGCTCGTCCGCAATCACCTTGCCGTCATTCGGCAGCGAGCCTGCGCCGACGAGCTCGACCATGCCGCCGAGCTTGGTGACCGCGCGCAGCGTCGCCGCGACTTCGCCTTGCAGGGCATCCGCCGTCGAAGTGCATTCGGCCCTCAAGGTCATCGCGTCGGCCTCGCCGGTGCGCGTGACGACGAGGCGGAGCCGTCCGAGCTCGGGATGGCGCTTGCCGATCTCCGCGACCTGTTCGGGGCGTACGAACATGCCCTTGACCTTGGTGGTCTGGTCGGCGCGGCCCATCCAGCCCTTGATGCGCATATTGGTGCGTCCGCATTGACTCGCGCCGGGCAGGGCGGCGGTCAGGTCGCCGAGCGCGAGGCGGATCCAGGGATGGTGCGGATCGAGCGAGGTCACCACGATCTCGCCGACGTCGCCCGGCGCAACGGGATCGCCGGTGCCGGGCTTGACGATCTCCAGGATCAGTTCCTCGTTGACGGTCATCCCCTCGCGCGCCGGCGTCTCGAACGCGATCAGCCCGAGATCGGCGGTGCCGAACGCCTGGTAGGCCTCGACGCCGCGCGACTTCATCTCCTCCTGCAGCGATTTCGGGAAGGCCGCACCCGAGACCAGCGCGCGCTTGATCGAGGATACGTCACGGCCGGCGCCGGCGGCGGCATCGAGCAGGATCTTCAGGAAATCAGGCGTGCCGCTGTAACCAACCGGGCGATAGGCCTCGATCAGCTCGAATTGCTGCTCGGTATTGCCAGGGCCGGCCGGGATCACGGCGCAGCCGAGCGCCCGCGCGGAGGCATCGAAGATGAAGCCGCCGGGGGTGAGGTGATAGCTGAAGGTGTTCAGCACCACGTCCCCTTCGCGAAAGCCCGCCGCGAACAGCGCCCGCGCGCCGCGCCAGGGGTCGGTCTGCCGTCCCTCCGGCTCGAAGATCGGTCCCGGCGACGTGAACAGGCGGGCGAACGCGCCGGGCTTGTCGGCTACGAAGCCGCCGAAGGGCGGGGCGGCCTTGTGCAGGGCCGGCAGTTCCGACTTGCGCAGCACCGGCAGCCCCGCCAGAGCCTCCCGGCTGGTGACGGACGCCGGATCGATGCCCCTCAGCAAATTGGCATAGGCGGGTGCTGCCATCGCCTTGCGCAGGGTCTCCGGCAGCCGGGCGAACAGCGCGGCCTCGCGCTCGGCCGGGGCGCGCGTTTCAAGGGCGTCGTAATGGTCGGTCATGTCAGGTCCTTTGGCAGGTCCTTGAGAGGATGTGCGCAGGTTGCGTGCCGGTGCGCCCGTGCTATCAGACGGTGACCGCTGACATTGGGACGGTTCCAGGAAGCACGATGGCTGAGGCAGAGAGCGTTGCGGCGGACGGAGCCGCCGATGTCGTCGCGAGGCTGAAGCGCCGCATCATCGAGCAGGCGCTGCCGCTGTGGTCGACCACCGGCTGGGACGGCACGGCCGGCGGCTTTGTCGATCGGCTGCAACTGGATGGAACAGCCGACCACGCCGCGCCGCGCCGGGTCATGGTGCAGGCCCGCCAGATCTATTGCTACGCCAAGGCCGCCCAGATGGGCTGGTATCCCGAAGGGCGCGCGGTCGCGCTGAAGGGGCTCGACTATCTGCTCGCCAAGGCCAAGGCACCGGATGGCCGGCCGGGTTTCGTCTACAGCCTGACGCCGGACGGCGGCGTGCTCGATCCGCTGCGCGACACCTATGGCCATGCCTTCGTGCTGCTGGCGCTGGCGACCGTCTACGGGCTCGACCAGGACGCCCAGATTCGCGCCGAAATCGACGCCCTGCTGGCATTCCTCGACACCGAGCTGCGTTCGCCCCATGGCGGCTTCCACGAGGGCCTGCCGCCCTCGATGCCGCGCCGGCAGAACCCGCAGATGCACCTGTTCGAGGCGATGATCGCCTGCTTCGACGCGACACATGATCTGTCGTTCCAGAATCGCGCCGGCGATTTCTTCGCGCTGTTCCTGGCCAACCTCTACGACAAGCAGACGCGCACCCTCGGCGAATATTTCGAGGAGGACTGGTCCAGGATCCCGCCGGTCAGCGTCGAGCCCGGGCACCTCGCGGAATGGGTCTGGCTGCTGAAGGGATTCGAGCGGATCACCGGCTGCCCTACCGGGCGACCGCGCGGCGAACTGCTGGCGTCGGCGCTGCGCTATCGCGACGCGACCGGCTGCCTGATCGACGAGGGCGATGCCGAAGGCAATATCCGCCGCCACAGCAGGCGGCTGTGGCCGCAGAGCGAGTTGGCGAAGGCCTGGATCGCGCAGGCCGAGTCGGGCGAAGCTGGCGCTGCGGACGAGGCGCGCGCGGCGCTTGGGCTGCTGGAGCGACACTATCTCAGCCATCCCGTGGCCGGCGGCTGGTACGACCAGTTCGACCGCGACGGCAAGTCGCTGGTCGCGACGATCCCGGCATCGTCGTTCTACCACGTGCTCTGCGCGGTCACCGAAGCGGAGCAGGTGCTCAGCTAGAGCCGGCTTGCTGGTTTGATGCGTCTTCTGCACGCGAACCGGTCCTCAACTCCGCTCGAAAACGCGCGACGGGCTCACAGCCAGCGCTTGCGCCGCTTGAAGCTTTTCAAGTTCTTGAAGCTCTTGCGCTGGTCGCCGGCGCCGCCGAGGTAGAATTCCTTGACGTCCTCATTGTCGCGCAGTTCGTCGGCGGAGCCGTCGAGCACCACCTTGCCCTGTTCCATGATGTAGCCGTGGCTCGCTACCGAGAGCGCGGCGCGCGCGTTCTGTTCGACCAAGAGGATCGTGACGCCGAGATCGCGGTTGATCTCCTTGATGATCGCGAACACTTCCTTGACCAGCAGCGGCGACAAGCCCATCGACGGCTCGTCCATCAGGATCATCTTCGGGCGCGCCATCAGCGCGCGGCCGATCGCGAGCATCTGCTGCTCGCCGCCGGAAAGGTAGCCGGCGAGGCCGGTGCGCTCTTTCAGGCGTGGGAAATATTTGAACACCATGTCGATGTCGGCGGCGACCTCGCCGTCGCGCCGGGTGAAGGCGCCGAGCCGCAGATTCTCCAGCGACGTCATGTCGGCAACGATGCGGCGGCCCTCCATCACCTGGAAGATGCCGCGGCGGACGATCTTGTCCGGATCGATGCCGTTGATGCGCTGGCCCTCGAACAGGATCTCGCCACGCGTGACCTCGCCGTCCTCGGTCTTGAGCAGGCCGGAGATCGCCTTCAGCGTGGTCGACTTGCCGGCGCCATTGGCGCCGAGCAGCGCGACGATCGCGCCCTTCGGCACTTCGAGGCTGAGCCCGCGCAGCACCAGGATGACGTCGTCATAGACGACCTCGATGTTGTTGATGCTGAGCAGCGGCGGTGGTGGGACCGCCGTCGGCCCCGGACGGGTGGCTTCGATGGTTTCGTTCATGGTTCTGGTCACTCTCCACTGTCGTCACCCGCGTTTCGTGCGGGTGACCCAGTATTCCAGAGGCGCCAGCGGTCAAATCGTGAGAGCGCGGCGTACTGGATCCCCCGCTTTCGCGGGGGATGACGATTGTTGTCGAGGCTGCGCCTGTCGCAGCCTCACGACCTCACCAGCCAAACCATTCCGGCTTGCGCGGCAGGTCGACGGTCTTCACCTTCTCGAGCTTGATGGTGCCCTTGCTCATCAGCTCGTTGATGTCGCCGTCGGTCGCGCCGGTGACCTTCGAGCGATAGAGGTCGACCTTCGTGGTCGGGCGATGATCCTTCTCGGTCCAGGTCGAGGGATTGCAGACCCCGTCCATGCCGGCCGGCACCCAGTCCTTCTTCTGGTAGAAGCCCTTGGCGACGTTCTCGCCGGTGGCGCCGCCGTTCTTCGCCGCCCAATCCAGTGCCTCCTTCATGTACAGCGCGCTGCAGACGCCGGCGATGTAGTGCACCGGGCGATAGACCTTGCCCGACGGGTCGGACATCTTGGAGATCTCCATCACCGTCTTCATGCCGGGCGCGTTGCCGCCCCAGCCGACCGCGGTGCGCAGCGGGAAGATCACGCCATCGGCGGCATCCCCCGCGGTCTTGGCGGCGTTCTCGTCCATGCCCCAGACGTTGCTGAGGAACTGGACGTCGACGCCGGCGGTCTTGCAGGCCTTCATGACCGAGATGTTGGAAGCGGCGGTGTTGCCGAGATAGGCGTAGTTGGCGCCGGAGCTCTTCAGGCTCAGGCACTGCGCCGAGTAGTCGCCGGGCGACAGCGCGAACACCAGCGGCGGCAGCACCTCGAAGCCGAGCTCGGCCGCGAGCGCCTCGCCGGCCGCCTTCGGGGCGTTCGGGTAGGGATGGTTGGCACCCATATGGACGAATTTGGGCTTGCCGGGCTTGCCCTTGGCCTTCCAGTCCTCAGCCGCCCAGGTCAGTTCGGCGCGCAGCGCGTCCGAATAGCTCGGGCCGTAGAAGAAGTTGTACGGCGCCGGCTTGGCCTTGCCGCTGGTGCCTTCGGGATCGGTCAGCGCGGCGGCGTAGGAGCCCGACAGATCGGGAATCTTGTCCTGCGCCAGGAAGCCGGTCAGCGCCTCGGTATCTGCGGTGCCCCAGCCCATGATCGCGGCCACCTTGTTGTCGGGCGCCGACCACTTCTTGTACAGCGCGATGGCACGCGGCACCTGGTAACCGTAGTCGTTGCTGTCGACATTGAGCTGCTTGCCGCCGACGCCGCCGTTCTTGTTGACCCAGGCAAAGGTATCGGCGACGCCCTGGCCGTAGGGCGTGCCGACGTCGGAGGTACCGCCCGAGAGGTCCTGGAGATGGCCGATGGCGATCTGCGCCTGCGCGGCGCTGGCCGCGCCGCCGATCAGCAGCGCCAGGGAGACCGAGCTCAAAAGGGATCTAATCGTCATTGTTGGTTTCCTCCTGTTATTTATTGAACCGATCGTTGGGTCATATTCCGTCTGCGTCAGTGCGAGAACGGGTAGAGTTTCCAGTAGGCCTTGATCTGCCGCCAGCGATGCGCGAGCCCGTCCGGCTCGAACATCAGGAAGCCGATGATGATCAGGCCGATCGCGATCTCGCGCAGGAAGGTGATGTTGTTGTTGAGTTGCAGCGCCTTGTCGATGGCGCCGCCCTTCAGCCAGGCGCTCAGCCATTCCATCGATTCCGGCAGCAGCACGACGAAGGCGGTGCCCATCAGCGTGCCCATCATCGAGCCGGTGCCGCCGATGATGACCATCGCGAGGAACAGCACCGAACGCTCGATGCCAAAGCCCTCCTGCGAGACCACCAGCTGATAATGCGCGTACAGCGCGCCGGCGATGCCGGCGAAGAACGCGGCAAGCCCGAACGACAGTGTCCGGTACTTGGTCAGGTTGATGCCCATGATCTCGGCCGAGAGATAGTGGTCGCGGATCGCGACCAACGCACGGCCGTCGCGGGTACGCATCAGATTGGTGACCAGCAGATAGCTGATCACCATGTAGGCGAGCACGACGTAGAAATACTGCCGGTCGCCGCGCAGCGTATAGCCGAAGATCGAGAACGGATTGGCGCTGGCCGGCACCGAACCGCCCGAGAACCAGTCGGCGCGCGAGAAGAAGTCGAGCAGGATGTACTGCGCGGCAAGCGTGGCGATGACGAGATAGAGGCCCTTCAATCGCGCCGCCGGCACGCCGAAGATCAGGCCGACCAGCGCCGTGACCACACCGGCAAGCGGAATCGCGAAGAACACCGGGATCGGCAGGTTGTTGGAGATGTAGGCCGAGGTGAAGGCGCCGAACAGGAAGAACGCGGCGTGTCCGATCGAGATCTGGCCGGTGAAGCCGACCAGCACGTTGAGGCCGAGCGCCGCGATCGCGAAGATGCCGATCTGGATCGCGATCGAGAGCAGGTAGTTGGACAGCAGCATCGGCGCGAAGCAGGCGACGATGATGCCGAGAATCGCGCAATTGCGGCTGGCCGTGGTCGGGAAGATCGTGGTGTCGGCCGCGTAGCTGGTGCGGAAGTCGCCCGACGGGATGAGGGTGCTCGTTGCCATGGGGCTCTACTGTGCTCCCTGCCGGGGTGAAGTCATCGTCACGCCCCTTTTTGTCTGGGCATGATCGTTTCCGAAAACCGGTTTCCACTTTTCGGCGATCATGCCTAGACCCGCTCGATGTCCTTGGTGCCGAACAGCCCATACGGCTTGATCATCAGGATGATGATCAGGACGTAGAACGGCGCGATCTCGTAGAGATTGCCCCAGTGCAGATATTCGCTGTCGACATATTGGGCGACGTTTTCCAGGAGCCCGATGATGATGCCGCCGAGCACGGCGCCGCCGACCGAGTCGAGCCCGCCGAGGATCGCGGCCGGAAACACCTTGATGCCGTAGGCGGAGAGGCCGGACGACACGCCGTTGACGACGGCAACCACGACACCGGCGACCGCCGAGACCGTGGCCGAGATCGCCCAGGCCATCGCGAACACGCTCTTCACGGAGATGCCGAGCGACTGTGCGACCTGCTGGTTGAACGCGGTGGCGCGCATCGCCAGGCCGTATTTGGAGGCGCGGAAGAACCAGGCCATGCCGACCATCATGGCGAGCGAGACCACGAGGCTCATGACGTAGACGGTCTGGATCTGGAGCCCGAACAGGCTGATCGACTGGCTCTGGAAGATCTGCGGAAACGGCTGCGGGTTGACGCCGAAGATCCACTTCAGCGCGGCCTGGAACACGGTCGACAGGCCGATCGTCACCATGATCACGGAGATGATCGGTTCGCCGATCATCGGGCGCAGGATCACGACCTGGATCGCGATGCCGAAGATGAACATGAACACCAGCGTGATCGGCATGCCGATCCAGAACGGCAATTGATACTTGGTCAGCAGCGCCCAGCACACCCAGGCGCCGACCAGCAGCAGTTCACCCTGCGCGAAGTTGACGACCTGGGTCGCCTTGTAGATCAGCACGAACGACATCGCGACCACGCCATAGAGCGTGCCGACCACGAGGCCATTGACGATGAGCTGGATCAGGAACTGGGTGTTCATGGGGTGCCGTGCTATCTTCGCCTCTCCCCGCCTGCGGGGAAAGGCCGGCGCGTGCCGAGCGATGCGAAGCATCGTCCGGGGTGCGACGGGTGAGGGGGAGCTTCCGCATGCGCGGTGCTAGAGAGTCCAAAACCGAGCGCGCGAGGAATTTGCGAGCAGCCTCGACGGATTCTGAGGGGACGCTCTGGTACCGTCTCCGCGCCCGCAGGCTGAGCGGTTACAAGTTCGTGAGACAGGAGCCGGTTGGACCCTACACGGTCGACTTCATCTGCCGCGAGCATCGTCTCGTAATTGAGGTGGATGGCGGACAACACGCCGACAGTCAGACCGACGCCATTCGCGACAAATGGCTCGTCGATCACAAGTACCGCGTCTTGCGTTTCTGGAACAACCAAGTCTCGAGCAATTTGGCTGGCGTTCTCGAAACGATCCTCACCGCGCTCGCGGAGGCTCCCCCTCACCCGGATCGCTGATGCGATCCGACCTCTCCCCGCAAGCGGGGCGAGGTGAAGGTCAGCGCGTGTCGCAGAGACGGTCATTCCGCGGCCTCCGCGATCGCAGCGCGGCCGAGATCGACGACTTCGAGTGTGGTGCGGACACGTTGCGTGGTGCCGTCCTGGAAACGGATCACGGTGTCGACCGGGATTTTGGCCTTGCCGCGGTAGATTGCCTCGATGATATCTGCGTATTTTTCGTTGATCACGCCGCGGCGAACCTTTCGGGTCCGCGTCAGTTCGCCGTCGTCGGCATCGAGCTCCTTGTAGAGCAGCAGGAAGCGCGAGATGCGCTGGGCCGGCGGCAGGGTGGCGTTGACGGTCTCGACCTCTTTCTTCAGCAGTGCATAGACCTCCGGCCGCGACGACAGGTCGGTATAGGTCGTGAACGAGAGCCGGTTCTTCTCCGCCCATTTCGAGATGATCGAGTAGCGGATGCAGATCATCGCGGCCAGCGTGTCGCGACCGGCGCCGAGCACGACGGCTTCGGCGACATAGGGCGAGAACTTCAGCTTGTTCTCGATATATTGCGGCGAGAAGCGCTCGCCGCGCGAGGTCTCGGCGAGATCCTTGATGCGGTCGATCACGACCAGCTGCCGGTTGTCGTTGTAGTAGCCGGCGTCGCCCGAATGCATCCAGCCGTCCTTGATGTCTGCGACCGATGCCTCGGCGTTCTTGTAGTAGCCGTGGAACATATTCGGATGCCGCACCACGATCTCGCCGACGCCGTTGACGTCGGCATTGTCGATGCGGATTTCGATGTTGTCGGCCATCGGCACGCCGGTCGTGTCGGGATCGACCTTGCCTTCTGGATGCAGCGTGTAGGCGCCGAGCAGCTCGGTCTGGCCGTACAGCGTGCGCAGCGGCACGCCCATCGCCTGGAAGAACTTGAAGGTGTCCGGCCCGAGCGCCGCGCCGCCGGTCGCCGCCGAGCGCAGCCGGGTGAAGCCGAGCCGGTCGCGCAGCGCGCGGAACAGGATCTGGTCGGCGAGGACAGAACGCTTGCCCTCGGCGAGCGCCGCGAGCCCGGCCTTCATCCCGAGATCGTAGAGCCTCTGCTTGAACGGCGAGGCATCCATGACACCTGCGCGCACGTCGGCCGCGATCGACTCCCAGACCCGCGGCGCGAACAGCACGAAGGTCGGCGCGATCTCGCGGAAATCGTGCATCATCGTGTCGGGCTCTTCGACGAAGTTGACCTTCATCCGGGAGAGCAGCGCCTGGCCCAGCGCGTAGATCTGCTCCATGATCCAGGGCAGCGGCAGCACCGAGACATACTCGTCATCCGGCCCCTTCGGGTCGAAGGCGAGATAGGTCGCGCAGTGCCGCAGCACGCGTCCGGCCGAGAGCATCGCAAGCTTCGGGTTGGCGGTCGTGCCCGAGGTGGTGCAGAGGATCGCGACGTCTTCGCCGCGGGTGGCGTCGACCAGCCGGTCGTACAACCCGGGCTCACGCGTCGCGCGATCGCGGCCGAGCGCAACGAGCTTACTCGCCTCCATCAATCGCGGATCGTCGTATTTGCGCATGCCGCGCGGGTCGGAATAGACGATGTGCTTGAGATGCGGCACGCGGTCGGCCAGGCCGAGCAGCTTGTCGACCTGTTCCTCGTCCTCGGCGAACACCAGCTTGGCCTCGCCATAGGTCAGGAGATAGGCGGCTTCCTCGTCCAGCACGTCGCGATAGAGGCCAAGGCTCATCGCGCCGATCGCGTGGGCAGCGATTTCGGCCGCGACCCAGTCCGGCCGGTTATCGCCGATGATGCCGATCACGTCGCCGTGGCCGAGGCCGAGTTCGACCATGCCGAGCGCGAAATCATGGGTGCGGGTCTGGTAGGCGTTCCAGGTGAATTCGCGCCACAGCCCGAGATCCTTCTCGCGCAGCGCGATCTCGCCGCCGTGCTCTCTGGCGTTCAGGCGCAGCAGCTTTGGATAGGTGTCGGCCTGCGCGGCGCGACCGGCATAGTCCATCATGCCGCGCTCTCCCGCACCGCCGGCTTGTCGTCGGGATCGACCAGCACCTCGTCCTCTTCCCCGAGATAGGCGCGCTTGACGTGGGGATCGGCGAGCACGGTGGCCGGATCGCCTTCGGCGATCTTGCGGCCGAAGTCGAGCACCATGACGCGGTGCGAGATGTCCATCACCACGCCCATGTCGTGCTCGATCATCATCACGGTCATGCCGAACTCTTCGTTGAGATCGACGATGTAGCGCGCCATGTCCTCCTTCTCTTCGAAGTTCATGCCGGCCATCGGCTCGTCGAGCAGGATCAGCTGCGGCTCGAGCGCCATCGCGCGGGCGAGCTCGACGCGCTTGCGCAAGCCGTAGGGCAGGGTGCCGGCGGTCGCCTTGCGCACCGATTGCAGATCGAGGAAGTCGATGATCTCCTCGACCTTGCGGCGGTGCTCGAGCTCCTCGCGGCGTGCGCCGGTTAGCCAGTACAGCGACCCGGTGATGAAATTGTTCTTCAGGAGATGATGGCGGCCGACCATGATGTTGTCGAGCACGCTCATGTGGTGGAACAGCGCGAGATTCTGGAAGGTCCGGCCGATGCCGAGGCGGGGCCGCGCGTTCGGGGTGAGGCCGGTGATGTCCTGGCCGCGGTAGAACAGCTGGCCCTCGGTCGGACGGTAGCGACCGGAGATGCAGTTGACGATCGAGGTCTTGCCGGCACCGTTCGGGCCAATGATGGAGAACAGCTCGCCCTCGTTGACGCTGAAGCTCACATCGGTCAGCGCGCGGACGCCGCCAAAGCGCAATGAGACTCCGCGCACCTCGAGACTGTTGGCCACCCTGTTCCCTCCAGATACGGGCGCTTTGGCGCGCTCTTTATCTTTCGCTTCGATCAACTTCGATCTTACACTTTGATCTTACATGGGCTGCTGACGGAAACCATCCGACTAATGATGCCGGCGCTCGGGAGCATCGTGCGCCCGATCGCCTGCATCATGCGCGGTAACGCCGCACCCGCCTGCAAGCCCGTCTCTCGCGTCCTCCTCGCTCAGCGATCCATCGAGGTGCTGCGCGCGGCGTTACGCGAGGTGGCTCTGCATACGAGAAAGCGATAGGTTGAATTGTCATGTGCCCGACAATTGGTCAGGAAATTTAGCTGGCAGTCCAGGAAGCGGGTTCCTGACGTCGCGCACGGCGTTGTTGCGGTGCAATATCTTGGCGTAGCCTGGGTGGGATGCCGTCGCTAGAATGATTGCTGCCGATTACCTGAAGCGCATCGCGGCCTGGTCGCGCGAACTGAGCGAGCAAGAAATCGAAATCGCGCGCGCCGGCATTTCCGAGAAGTCTTACCGCGCCAACGAATTCATCTTCATGCGCGGCGACAATTTCCAGTACTGGACCGGCATCGTCACCGGGTTGGCGCGGATGGGCATCGTCTCGCGCGGCGGCAAGGCTGCGAGCTTTGCTGGCCTCACCGCCGGCGCGTGGTTCGGTGAGGGCACCGTGCTCAAGAACGAGCTGCGGCGCTACGACGTGGTCGCGCTGCGCGACACGCGACTGGCGATGATGGACCGGCGGACCTTCGTCTGGCTGTTCGAGAACAGCGTCGGCTTCAACCGCTTTCTGGTGGGGTCGCTCAACGAGCGGCTTGGCCAGTTCATCGCGCTGCTCGAATATGGCCGGACGCTGGACGCGACGGCGCGGCTGGCGCGCTCGATCGCCTCGCTGTTCAACCCGATCCTCTACCCCGACCTCACCTTGCACCTGGAGATCACCCAGGAGGAGATCGGGGCGCTGTCGGGCATCTCGCGCCAGAATGCCAATCAATGCCTGAAGCGGCTCGAGCGCGAGGGGCTGCTGCGGCTCGAATATGGCGGGGTCACCATCATCAACCTCGACCGGCTGCGTCACTACGGGGAATGACCGGCTCCGGGCCGCACCAATTTTCGAACGCACTAAAGTCCTGATCTTTCAAACGATTATGCCATTAGACTTGGAGCAGGCCGGATGCTACAGACCGGCCTCGTCGGGACCGCGCGGTTTCCGCGCTCTCTGGAGATGACATGGCGGTTAAGGATTCGGCGGCTCAGGACTCAAAGCGGCGCGTGGCGCTGATCACGGGCGTGACCGGGC
>NZ_DDOP01000100.1:48664-103346 GCF_002341725.1 Bradyrhizobium sp. UBA2491 | reverse complement strand
TTGATCAGCCGAAAGCCCCGACCGTGCGCCGCGCCGCGCCGACCCGGCGTGCGACGGCGCGCGCGCCGGTGCGCCGGCAGCAGGCGGCTGCGCCGCTACGGCAGACGGCGCCGGTTCGTTATCTGACGCCACCGACCGCAACGCTTGGCGCGCCGCCGTCGCCGTACGCCGGCGGCCAGGTCGCGAGCGGCGCAGGCCTCGGGCTGCTTGGGAATCGCAGCGTGATGGACACGCCGTTCAACCAGACGAGCTACACCGCCGAGCTGATCCAGAACCAGCAGGCGCGCACGATCCGCGACGTGCTGATCAACGACCCGTCGGTGCGGGTGATCCAGGCAGCCGGCGGCGGCGCCGACAGCCTGTTCATCCGCGGCTTCTACTACGACAGCGGTGACTACGGACTGAACGGCCTGTACGGAATCGCGCCATATTATTCGACCGGCGCCAATTTCGTCGAGCGCGTCGAAGTCCTCAAGGGCCCAAGCGCGCTGCTCAACGGCATGACTACCGGCGGTACCGGCGTATCGAGCGGCGGGGCGGTCGGTGGCAGCGTCAATCTGGTCACGAAGCACGCGCCCGACGTCGATATCACCCAGCTCACCACGACCTATGCCTCGAAGTCGCAGTTCGGCGAGACCATCGACGTCAGCAGGCGCTACGGCGAGAACAAGGAGTGGGGTGTTCGGCTGAACAGCACCTATTCGAACGGCAACACGCCGTGGAATCGCCAGACTGACGAGTTCGGTAACGCTGTGATCGGCATCGACTATCGCGGCGAGCGCGCGCGCCTGGCCGTCGATATCGGCTACCAGGCCGACAATCTCAACCCACCGCTGCGTTTCTTCACCGTCGGCTCCAGCATCATTCCGCCACCGCCCAAGCCGGGTAGCAATTTCCAGGTACCGTGGGCGTATTATGCGCCGACCGATTTCTTCTCGACGGTTCGCGGTGAGGTCGACGTCACCGACCAGGTGACCGCCTATGCGGCGTTCGGCTATCACGACAGCAACATCAACTATGCCTATCCGTCGCCGATCCTCAGCAACGCCGTGCCCGGCGCGCTGGCCTCGCCTCCCGGCGCCTTCCAGCTCGGTGGCCTGCGGTCGACGCCGTTCACCGGAAAGGAGACCTTCGAGACGCTGGCGGGCGAAGCCGGCGTCCGCGCCACGGTGGATACCGGGCCGGTCAATCACGCGGTCAACCTCAACTACGCGATCAATGACCGCACCTACACGCAGCGAGTCCGGATTCCCGGTAGTCAGATCTTCTGGAATCTGTACACCGAACCGACCAATATCCCGCTGCCGAACTTCACGACGCTCGCAGCCAACCAGTTGACCGGCGTCGACCTGTGGAGCGTCGGCGTGTCCGACACCATGTCGATCCTCGACAAGCGCGTCCAGCTCACGGTCGGCGTACGTCGCCAGACCGCCGGCAGCGAGGTCACGAACTATCTGACGCCGACGCTGAGCCGGCCAGAGACCGACACCTCGGTCTGGACCCCGGCCTACGCGCTGGTGGTGAAGCCGGTCGAGAACGTCTCGCTGTATGCCAACTACATCGAAGGGCTTCAGACGCCGGTCGTCGTAGGCGGCACCTTCGCCAATGCCGGAACGGTGTTTCCGCCGGCCCAGACCACGCAGGCCGAGGGCGGTGTCAAGGTCGATATGGGCCGGATCACCGCAACGATGGGTTACTTCGATATTTCGCAGCCGAGCATCATCACTGTTGGCTCCGGCTTGCTGGCGACGCAGCAACTCAACGGCCGCCAGCGCAACCGCGGTGTCGAGCTCAACGTGTTCGGCGAGCTCACGCCATCGTTCCGCTTGCTCGGCGGCGTAGCCATGATCGACGGCGTGCAGGAGAAGACCGCCGGCGGCATCAACGACGGCAAGAAGGCGGTCGGCGTGCCCGGCTTCAACGCCAATATCGGCGCCGAGTGGGACACCCCGTTCCTGCACGACCTGACGCTGACCGGGCGGGTGATCTACACGTCGTCGCAATATGTCGACGTAGCCAATCTCGTCACGCTGCCGGAATGGACGCGGGTCGATCTCGGCGCACGCTATACGTTCATCTCGCCCTGGAACGGCAAGCCGATCGTGGTCCGCGCCAATATCGAGAACCTGTTCAACAAAGCCTACTGGGCTTCCGCTTATAGCGGCGTGATCACGCTCGGCGCGCCGCGTACCTACCTCGTCTCCACCACCTTCAACTTCTGACGGGACATGAGCCGGGGCAGGTTGCAGACATCGTTGCGCGTCATCACTGTCGTGGTCGGCGGCTACGGCGCCACGTCCGTCATCGTCGCGCTGCTTGCGGTGGGGCTGCCGTTGTCGACTGGCCTGGCGCGCAGCGAGGCCGTGGTGCTGGCCTCGATGCTCGGCTTCCTGATCTATCTGGCGCTGCTGCTCTGGGGTTTCTCGGTGCAGAAACTGTCGCGGCTCGTGCTCGGACTTTCCGGGTTCGCGGCCGTGGCCCTCGCGCTGGTCGCACTGCTGCATCGTCACGGTGGATAGGATGGAGCCGACCTTCCGGCAATCGATGAACTGGCTGCACACGTGGGCGGGCGTGGTGGTTGGCGGGCTGTTGTTCGCGATCTTCTGGATGGGCACGCTGTCGGTATTCGACAAGGAGATCGACCGCTGGATGGCGCCGTCGACCCGGCTCGCAATGCCGTCCGGCACGCTGTCGCTCGACGCCCAGCGTTCGACCTATCGCGATGCCGTGGCCGACCGGGCCGCGACTTGGAACGTGTTCCTCCCCAACGATCGCCTGCCGGTGGCGCGCACCGCCTGGTTTGGCGCGCGGGGAATCCAGTCGCACTACCATGATCCCGCAGACGGGCATGAGCTTGGGGATCCCGGGACACTGGCGGCGAGCGGATTCTTGTATCCGTTCCACTACCATCTACATTTGCGCTTCATGAATCTCGGCCTGTGGCTGGTCGGCGCCGCCAGCATGGCGATGTTGGCGCTGTGCGTGTCCGGCGTCATCATCCATCGCCGAATTTTTGCAGACTTCTTCACCTTTCGGCCGGAACGAAGGCCACGACGCGCGATCCTCGATTTGCACAATATAGCCGGGGTGCTCGGACTGCCCTTTCATTTCGTCATCACGCTGTCTGGCCTCGTCATTTTCTACAATCTGTATTTCATGAGCGGCTGGGTTTCGGCGTATGGCGTGACCAATCTGCGCACGTTCAACCAGGGGGCCTTCAGTTCGTTCGCGCGGCCGAAGGCCAACAGGCCCGGCGAACTGGCATCGCTCGATGCCATGGCCGAGCAGGTGCGCCGGCTGTGGCCTGGTAGCGAACTGGCGTCGCTGACGGTCTTCAATCCCGGCGACGCCGCGGCCTATGTCCAGCTCAACGTTTCCAATGCCGATCGCATCACCAGCGCGGCAAGTACCGCGTTCTTCGACGGTGCCACTGGAAGGCTGCTGTTCCAGCGTTCCGAACTGGCGCCGGTCATGACGAGCTTTCGCTTTCTGTTCGGGCTCCACGTCATCCAGTTCCAGAATTGGGCGCTCCGCTGGATTTACTTTGTGCTGGGCGTTGCCGGCTGCGTACTGATCCTGACCGGATTTCTGTTCTGGCTGGAATCCCGGCGCAAGCGGCATGTGAGTCTCGGGCTGCACGGCGTTCGCGTCGTTGAGGCGCTCGCGGTCGGCGGCACGAGCGGCATCATCGCCGCGACCCTGGCTTTCTTCGTTGCCAATCGGGCGTTGCCGGCCAATCTGGCAGACAAGGCCGCGCTCGAGGTCTGGG
This sequence comes from Bradyrhizobium sp. UBA2491, assembly GCF_002341725.1. Taxonomy (NCBI): domain Bacteria; kingdom Pseudomonadati; phylum Pseudomonadota; class Alphaproteobacteria; order Hyphomicrobiales; family Nitrobacteraceae; genus Bradyrhizobium; species Bradyrhizobium sp. UBA2491. The sequence continues at coordinate 99,577 of NZ_DDOP01000100.1, read as the reverse complement.
TGTTCTATTTGGCCTGGCTCGCTACCTTTGTGCATGCCGGAGTGCGGCCCGGCGTGCGGGCCTGGCGCGAGCAGGCCGGTGCGATCGGTGTTCTCGCCATCGTCGCTGTGACGCTCAATGCCGTCACCACCGGCGATCATCTGCTCCGTAGCCTGACGCAACCTTATCTCTGGCCTGTCGCAGGAATGGACATCCTCCTGCTACTCTGCGCAGCAATCGCCGCTGTTACGGCATGGCGGCTACGCGCGGCGGCGCGCCTGACACCGCTTGCAGTGGAAGGGACGGCGGAGCATGCGTGAGGCGATGTTGCTCGTCGCGTTGCTTGCGGCCGCCTATTGCGGCTTTGCCGCGTTGGCGCTCGCTCAGCCGCGGCATTGGGGGCGGGCGATCGGTCAGGGTGCGCCATCACGGCGGCAGGTCTGGCGGCTTCGCGTCGGCGGTTACGGGCTGCTGGCACTCGGCCTTGCTCTCGCGCTGCTGCGCGATGGCGCAGGTTTCGGCACTGTGCTGTGGGCGACCACGATCAGCGTTGCGGCGATCGCCGTTACGCTCACCCTGGCTTGGCGGCCGCGATGGGCCCGCGCGATCGCCGCGCCGTTTGGCCTGCCGGGCGCGGCCCCCTAGCGTTGATTTGCCGATGACGCAAGCCTCTTCGTGAAGAGTATGGTCTCTGCCTGCGCAGGGACGACGGCGAGTAGCTGGCGCTATGGCCACACAGCTCCTTCGGTGTCATCACCCGCAAGGCTTTCGCGGGTGATGACACCGAACTTGGCGGCTACCGGACGGACTGCTTCGCATCGCTCGCAATGATCGGTAGGATGACAGCCGCTCGCAAATGGAGACACAACTCCAATGGCCAAACAACAAGCCGGGCGCTCGCGGCGCGCCTTCATCGGTGTCGCGATCGCAGGACTTCCCGCCGCACTTCTGCTGCGAACTGCGGCAGCTTCCGACAAGATGACAAAGCCGCAGGCCGAATATCAGGGCGCGCCGAACGGCATCTACTCCTGCGGCCTGTGCACGCTGTTCGTCGCGCCCGATGGCTGCAAGGTGGTCGAGGGGACGATCAGCAAGGACGGCTGGTGCAAGGCCTTTGCCGCGGTCGATTGACGCATAGCCCTTCTCCTCCAGGGGAGAATTGAGACGAGCCTACAATTCCCGCGCATTCGAGAATGCGAACGACGACACCCGACGCGTGGTCTCGTCCAGGATCAAGGTGCGCGTGATCGGCGGCTCGGCGCGCTGGCTGCAATTCTCGCGCTCGCAGAGCCGGCAGTTGACGCCGATCGGGGTGCCTTCGGTCTTTTCCAGGTCGATACCGGTCGCATAGACGAGCTTTGCCGCATGACGGATCTCGCAGCCGAGCCCGATCGCAAAGCGTGGCTGCGGCTGCGGGTAGGGCGCCACCGGCCGCCGCACGGTCTGCGCGATCGAGAAGTAGCGCGTGCCGTCGGGCAGCTCGATCACCTGGCTAAGCAGGCGGTCGGGCACGTCGAAGGTCGAATGCACGTTCCAGAGCGGGCAGGTGCCGCCGAACTTGGAGAACGGGAAGGTACCCGAGGAGAACCGTTTCGACACGTTGCCGGCGGTGTCGACCCGCAGCAGGAAGAACGGCACGCCGCGCGCGTTCGGCCGTTGCAGCGTGGTGAGGCGGTGGCAGACCTGCTCGAAGCCGGCGTTGAAGCGCTGCGCCAGCACGTGGACGTCATAGCTGAGCGCTTCGGCCGCGGAATGAAATGTCGGATAGGGCATCATCGCGGCGGCCGCGAAGTAGTTGGCGAGCGTGATGCGGTAGAGCCTGCGCGCGGTGTCGTCGAGTGCGCCGGCGCGGCTGACGATGGCGTCGATCGCGGCGCCGCATTCGACGAAGCCGATCTGGAGCGCGAGCTGGAAGTTGCGGCCGGAGCTGTCGACCAGTTCGGAGATCAGGAGCTGCCGGCGGTGCCGGTCGAAACGGCGCAGCGTCTCGCGCATCACGTCGACCGGCATCACGCGGCAGACGATCGAATGCTTTTCGCGCAAACGCGCGGCGAGCGCCGTGAACAGGCCCTCGGTCGGCACGTTGAGCTCGTCGCGCAGATTTTCCGCTGCGGTCTCGAGCTCCGGAAAATAGTTGCGGTTGGCCTCGATCAGGTCACGCACCCGCTCGATCGGGTTGGCGTCGAATTGCGAGCCCTCGCGGCGGTCGGCCATCTGCGCCGCCACCAGCGTCTCGCCGCGGCGCGCCTCGGTGTATGCGGCATAGAGCCGTTGCAGCGCATGGGTCACGCCCGGGCAGAGCTCGGCGAGGTCGCGCAGCTCCTGCTTCGGCAGGTCGATCTGGCGGAACAGTGGATCGGAGAAGATCTCGTTAAGTTCCGCGAAAAAGCGGTCCTCGTCGGCAGTGGCGAGGTCGCGCAGGTCGAGGTCGTAGGTCTCGGCCAGCCGCAGCAGGATCTGCGCCGTCACCGGGCGCTGGTTGCGCTCGATCAGGTTGATGTAGGAGGGCGAGATGCCGAGCCCCTCGGCGATCTGGGTCTGCGACAGCCCCAATTGCTGGCGGATCCGCCGGAACCGCGGCCCGACGAACAGCTTCTTTCCGGACTCGCCGGGCATGGCAGTCTTCCTGACCTATTTTGTGACAAAATTTACAAATCGACATTTATTACAAGTTCAGATGTTACATGACATCACCAATAAGAAACAAGCTATCTATACGAACTTCGCCTTTTCGCGTTTATCTCCTGACACGCGCTTCGCGATGCTCTGTCAAGAATGTCGCTCCGGCGAACAGGCGGCGAGGATCAGGTTTCAGGCGGCCGAGCAGAGGCGGCCCGAATTTTAGAGGAGACTGACGATGAGCAAGGGCAGCAATTTCTGGGTGATCGGCGGCGAGTTCGGCTCGATGAACTTCCACAAGCTCGTCGAAGGCTCGGCTCAGGTCCGCGGTCCGTTCAAGACCCGCAAGGAAGCCGAAGAGTGCTGGAAGGAAGTCTCCGAGGAGAGCCGCCACAAGGCCGGCGTGCGCTTCTCCATCGTTGAGGAGCCGTCGCGGGTTTCGGCGTAACCGCCAAAATCATCAGAGCTAAGAAGACGTCCAAGGACGGCGGCCCCATCCGGTTCATCCGGGTGGGGTCGACCGTTTCCGGGACCCGGCCCGGGGCATTTGATCTGGGGATAAGTGGCGGCCTAAGTGCTTGGGAACCAACGCCCTTTGCGGGCGTCATGGTTGCTGATAGGTTAACGTCCCGGAAACCCGTCAGTGCGAGACCGCAAGGCATGTCCGATCCGCAGAATACCGGCAGCGAGGCGCGCGATATGCGGCCGACGCTGCGTGAGGCGCTGCGGCGGGCCCGGATCGAGGCCGCCGACCGCACCGGCGTGGTGGTCGAGTTGCGCGATGCCGAGGTGGCGCGGCTCGAGATCCTCAACGAGGCGCTCGATCCCCTGTTCGCGCAGGTGCCCGACAAGGTCGACCTGTTCGACCGCGGCATCAGCCAGGGCGAGACCCCGCGGCTATGGATCGACGTCGTCGCCCATGTGCTGATGGGGCGCGACAAGCGCATCTACCGCTTCGTGCAGGACACCAGGTTCGGCCGCATCGTGCTCGCCGAATCGCACGACGTGCCGGTCATCGTCGACGCCGTCACTGACTATGTCGCACGCCGCATGATCGAGCGCGAGCACGCGATGGTGGCGACGCCGCTTCCGGTCGCCGAAGCGCCGGCGGCGCCGCCGCCCGCACCCGCGGTCGTGCCGAAGCGCCGCGGCGGGATCGGCATGTTCGTGTTCGGCTTCGTCGTCGGCGCGCTGGCGCTGTTCGGCCTCGCGTTGCTCACGAGTTGGCAGAATTTCTGAAGCATGATCCGGAAAAGTGCGAAGTGGTTTTCCGAGAAGATCATGCTCAGATACCGGCCGGGGGCATCGTGGTCATAACGCCCGCCTCGGCGTTCTTCGGCATCCTGGCGACGGCCGCGGTGGTCGGGAGTGCCGTGCTGTTCAGCAAATGGCAGGCGCTGCGGCGCGCCGAATACATCCGCACCTTCGCTCTCCCGCGCGGCCTGCTGGCCCGGCTCGAGAAGCGCCATCCCGGCTTCACCCGCAAGGACAGCGCGCTGGTCTCGCGCGGCCTGCGGCAGTTCTTCCTCGCCTATCTGATGAGCGGCAAGCGCTACGTTGCGATGCCGTCGCAGGCTGCCGACGACCTCTGGCACGAGTTCATTCTCTACACCCGCGAATACGATGCGTTCTGCCGCCGCGCCTTCGGCGGCTTCCTGCATCACACGCCCGCGGTCGTGCTGGTGAAGGAGCGACGGCAGAGCAATGAGGGCTTGCGGCGGGTCTGGTGGTACTGCTGCAAATACGAGAACATCGATCCGGTCAGGCCGACGCGGCTGCCGCTGCTGTTCGCGCTCGACGCCAAGCTGAACATCGCGGGCGGCTTCATCTATCACACCGATTGCGAGGCGCTGCGCCGCAGCGGCATTGGCGGCAGCAGTCCGTATTGCGGCGGTGATTTCTCGGATTCATCGATCGACGGCTCGTCGGCGGGTTTTGGCGATGCCGGCAGCGACGGTAGCCACGGCGGGGATGCCGGCGGCCATGGTGGCGACGGCGGTGGTCACGGTGGCGATGGTGGGGGCGGCGGTGATGGTGGAGGCGGTGGCGACGGCGGAGGCGGCTGCGGCGGTGGTTGTGGTGGCGGCGGCGGAGGCGATTAGGACAGCCGCACCTGCTTGAGCTCGCGAATGCCGTCGTGATCGCCGAGGCCGCGCACGGTCTGCTCGCAGCGCCAGGTATTGCCGTCCCGCTCGATCGAGAACAGATTGTAGGCCGCCGCCGGATAGTGCTTGCGCGCCAGCGCCGATGCCGACGGCACGCCGATCGCGGGAATCTTCCGCTCGGGGCCGTCGAACCACATCGTCGAATGGATGTGGTCATGGCCATGCAGCACCAACTCGACGCCGTGCCGCTTCAGCAGCGCCAGCAACTGGTGCGAATCGGTCAGCCGCTTGGCGCGGCCGTCGGAGTGCAGCGGATGATGCACCAGGAGGACACGGAAGGCATCCTCCCGCGACAGCTGCGCAAGGATCGCATCCAGTGCATCGAGCTGGGCATGGCCGAGCCAGCCGGTCGCCATCAGCGGCGGCGTCGGCACCGCCGAGGAGACGCCGATCAGCGCCACCGGGCCACGCCGACGCACGAACGGAAAATGCGTGGCGCCGTCGGCGTCGCCGCGCAGATAGTCGCCGAACATGCCGACGAAGCGGTGCCGGGTCGCGCGCACATAGGCGTCGTGATTGCCGGGAACCACGGTCACATCGGCGGGCGCGCCGACGCCCTCCAGCCATTGCCGGGCCGGATTGAACTCGGCGTCGAGCGCCAGGTTGACGAGGTCGCCGGTGACGGCGATATGGTCCGGCTGCTGCGCCTGCATGTCCGATACCAGCGCGTCGAGCACGTCGCGGCGGTGATATTTGTGACGGTTGCGCGTCCAGTTCAGATAACCCAGCGCGCGTTTGCCGGCGAGATCGCGCAGCCGCGCCGCCGGCAGCGGCGGCAGATGCGGATCCGACAGATGCGCGAGCCGGAATGCTGCCGCCATCATGCGATTCCCTTAAGGATTGTCCGTGAAAACTGGCCGGCAATCGGTCATGTCGTGCTATCCCGAACGTCCTGCCCTGTATTGGCAAGAGCTGCGCGGGTGCGCAAGGATCAAAGCAAGGATCAAACACCGGATGGCGAGGACTCAGTGACGATCCTTGACGATCTACGCAAGCGCTGCGAGCCGCAGATCAGGTGGGTGTTTCATTTCTACTGGCGGCTGGTCCGCAGCATGACGCTCGGGGTCCGCGCCGTCGTGCTCGACGCCGACAACAAGGTGTTCCTGGTCAAGCACAGCTACGTCCAGGGCTGGTATCTGCCCGGCGGCGGGGTCGAGGTTGGTGAAAGTTTCATCGAAGCGCTGCGGCGCGAGCTCGAGGAGGAGGGGCGGATCGAGCTCGTTGGCACGCCGGCGCTGCATGGCATCTTCTACAACAGCCACGTCTCGCCGCGCGATCATGTCGCTGTTTATGTCGTCAGAAACTACCGGCAGGACCGGTTGCCGGAGCCGAATCGCGAGATCGTGGCGTGCGGCTTCTTCGATCCGGCTGAGTTGCCCCATGACACCACTCCCGGGACGCGGCTGCGGATATCGGAGGTGCTCGACGGCAAGCCGCCGACCGCCACATGGCGGTGATGGACCGCGCCCGCGCCAGATGCTATCCCCCGCCCCACGATGACCGAACTGACCCTGACCATCCTGCCCGAGACCCCGAAAGACGCCCAGGCGATCGAACGCCTGCACGAGCGTACCTTCGGGCCCGGCCGCTTCGCGCTCAGTGCCTACCGGCTGCGCGAGCATGTCGATCATCTGCTCGATGTCTCCTTCACGGCGCGGATCGGCACGCTGCTGGTCGGTTCGGTGCGGCAGCTGCCGGTGTGCATCGGCGAGACGCCGGCTTTGATGCTCGGGCCGTTGACCGTCGAGCCGCCGTTCCGCAGCCGCGGCGTCGGTCGTGCGCTGCTCGAGCGCGCGATCAATGATGCCCGCGCCAAGGACCATCGGATCATCGTGCTGGTCGGCGACGAGCCGTACTATTCTCGCGTTGGCTTCAAGCCGGTGCCGAAGGGACGGATGACGATGCCCGGACCTGTCGACTACAGTCGCCTGCTTGTCATGGAACTGGTCGACGGCGCATCCGAGGGCGTGTCCGGCCCGATCCAGCCGGACTGGAGCAAGGCGATCTGACATTCCCGCGAGCGCTGCCGGAACGGTTGCGCGCTCTTGGAAACTGAAGCACAGTTGAGGCAAGCGCCGGGGCAGACCGGCGCATGTCATATCAACAGGGAGAGTGCGCGCCATGATCAAGGTCAGTGTGATGTATCCGAACAACCCCGGCGCACGCTTTGATCACGACTATTACCGCGACAAGCACATGCCGCTGGTGAAGGCGCGGCTGGGCGACGCTTGCAAATACTACACCGTCGACAAGGGGCTCGCCGGCGGCGCCCCTGGAACGCCCGCCACCTATGTCGGCATGTGCCACATCTTCTGCGACTCGGTCGAAGCCTTCGGGGCCGCCATGGGCAAGCACGCCCAGGAGATCATGGGCGACATCCCGAATTACACCGATCTGCAACCGGTGATTCAGATCAGCGAAGTCGTCGTCGGGCATTGAAGCCGGACGTTGGATTGTGATCCCTCTGCCGCATGCGGCAGAGGGATAGGGTCGTCTCAGAACTTCAAGTTCGCAAAGGCCCGTACGCCGAGGCCCGGCATCAGTACCTCGTCCTTGGTGTAGGAGACGGAGCTGCGGATGTTCTGGTTGAGCAGATTGTTGCCGACCAGGCCAAGCGTCATCTCGCGCGCGCCGATCCAAGACTGACTGAGCTTGGCGTTGTAGGTGATCTCCGCGTTGAGGAGATTGTAGCCTGCGGTCGGGGTCTCGCCGATGTCGGCGATATTGCTCTGCGCGAAAGCGTGCACCAGGTTGACCCGGGTGAACCAGTTGCTGTCGCGCCAGTAGACGCCGCCGCCGAGCCGCACCGGCGGAATTCGCGGCACGTTGCTGCCGTCGGTGAAGGTGGCGCGCACCACGTCGAACTGGTTCTCGATGCCCCAGATGCCGCCATTGAACGCGCCGATATCGAACTGGCTCTGGAATTCGGCGCCACGGAAGATCGCATCACGCTGCGAATAGACCGCCTGACGTCCCTCGTTGTTGGGATCGCCATTGCCGCAGGAGTCGAAGTCCTCGCCGCACATCACCCCGGTCAGGCGACGATAGATGAAGTTGCTGAAGCGGGTGTAGTAGGCGGTGGCCTCGAACCGGAACGGGCCAGTCGCCTTGCGCAGGCCGATCTCGACCGATTTCGCGGTCTCGATGGTCAGGTTCGGATTGCCGATGTCGAAGGTCGCGGTCGCATCGTGCGCACCGCGTGAGAACAGCTCGGCGGGCTTCGGCGCGCGCTCGACATACTGCGCGGTGACGCTGCCGACGAGATCGCCGGGCAAGTTCTGGATCAGCCCGATGCTGCCGCTGACCGGCGTGTAGGACGGGTTGCGTGTGATCGAGCTTTGCGCCGCGCCGTCGGGCAGGAAGTCGGCCGGGAAATCCGGCGTCGCGCCGTGTAGTTCGATATGCTCGATGCGGCCGGCGACCTGCGCCTTGGTCTGGTCCGTGAACTTGAACTCGTTGAACACGTAACCCGCGACGCGGTTGTTGTTGTTCGGGCTCCACAGGCCGTTGAACAGCGCGCCGGGATCGTCCGGGCTCGGCGCGGTCAGCTCCTGGTGCCCGGCTTGCAGGCCGAACGCCGTGGTCACGGTGGCGAACCGCGCGTTGAACGGCATCATCTGCACTTCGAGGCGGGCTTCCTGCTCCTTGTTGGTGAAGGTCTGGCGCACGCCGTCGCTGAACAGGTTGGCCGGATCGGCGAGGCCGAGTTCGTTGTGGCGGTAGTCGGTCGCGCCGACCCAGAACCGCACGGCGTCGATCGCGGCCGTGTCGGGCCGGTACTCACCCTTGACCGCGATCTTGGTCTGGTGCGCGTCGATCCGGGTGCGGTGATCGGAGCCGTCGATGCCGGGGATATGGTACAGCGAGTCGTTCTGGGTGATCGCCGCGCCGATATAGCCGCCCTGGAAGAAATACGACGCGCCGACCGAGGCGCCGTCCGACTGCGTCGCGGAGTTCGGCTGGCGGCCGTTCACCGATCGGGTTTGGTCGAACAGATAGGGATAGCTCGGGATGCTGTAGTCGCTGGTGGTGCGACCATAGACGTCGGCATGAACGGCGACATTGTTGCCGCCGGCGTCGAGCAGCATGCCGCCCTCGACGCCGCGATTGACCGAGCTCACCGACGTGCGGGTCTCGACATTGAGGCAACCGGGACCGCCGGCATCGGCCAGCGGTGCCTTTACCGGCAGCCCATAGCTCTGGAACGGCGTTGCCGCGCAGGTCGGCATCGCGTCGGGAATGCGGTTGTTGGTGGCGCTGACCACGCCGCCGATCGAGGTCGAGCCGTAGCGCAGCGCAGCGGGTCCCCGCACCACCTCGATCTGATTGGTCGAGAATGGATCGATCGGTACGAAATGATCTTCGCCGAGATCGGATACGCCGCCGCCGCCGAGACCGTTCTCGACGATGCCGACGCGGTTGACGTCGAGACCGCGGATGATCGGCCGGCTCGATGCGCCGGGCGCGAAGCTCGAGCCGGTGATGCCGGGCTTCGAGAACAGCAGGTCGCCGAGCGTGGCGCCGCCGGCGCGCCGCAGTTCCTCGTTGGGCACCACGGTGACGGTCGCGAATTGGTCGGTGACGACGGGCAGCACACCCTGCTGCGGCGCCGCTGCCGCGGGTGCCGGTTGCACCGCTGCGGCGCGTTCGCTGTTGCGGCTCGGAGCGGCCCGGACCGCGCGGGTCGGCGTGCGTGTTGGCACGATCCGATGCCGCTGGATCGGGCTTGGCGCCGTCACCGTGACGTCAGGGAGTTGCGTCGGCGTGTCGTCGGCCAGCGCGCCGCCATGCATTGCGCCAAGCAATAGCCAGCTCACGCCCCCGATGTGGAGTGCTCGTTTCTTCTGAAGTGTCATTGTCCCGATCCAGGTCCGTCGACATGACGGATCGATTCCGATGTGCCCCGCTGCAACGGGTCGCGTATGCGACGCGACACTCGTCAGTCAGCTCAGGGCGTGCAGCAATCAGTTGGACGTCAGGACAGCGGCGGTGCGCGGGAATGGAAGGCCGCGGGCGCCGATTTCAGATGGAGGAATTCGGCGCTGGTGGTGCGAAACAGGAGCTCGACGGCTTCGGGGAGCAGCAGGACCGGCGGTGCCGTGAACAGTATGCTGCTCGCGAGCGAGACGACGGCGCAGATCGCGCAATGGTCGGCCGGATGCCGTTCGCGGTCCTGTTCGGTGGGCGGCTGTGTCCCGGTGACCTGGACTGCGAGGTCCGGCGTCGCCGAAGTCCCGATATAGGCGAGATCGGTCAGCGTCAGGCCGTTCTGGATCGCGGGGGCTGCTTGCGCAGCCGCGATCGGATGGAAATGCCCGAACGACAGCACGAACTGGACGGCGAGCGCGAACAGCGCCAGCCGCGAGCCAGTCCTGATGCGTCTCAGGAACCATTTCATGCCGATTGAGCCCCATCGATCGGGACGGCGCTCATCACCCCAGCGGCCCGATGTTACATTATAACATCGGAGGCAGGCCGCGATGTCAACGGTGGTTCAGACACACTGTATCGATCCGTTGCTGGTGTGTGATTGCAGCAACGGCCGTGGTTGGATGTCGGGAGTTCTCAGCGCCCTTCGCGCAGCCAGGTTGCGGAGAATGCGCCGAGCAACAGCAAGAGGCCGACCAGGCCGGCGAACATCGGCAGCACGCCGACGCCCTTCACGACGCTGGCGTCGCGCATCTTGACGCCGAGCCAGCCGTCGCCGCGGAAGATCGAGGACGCCCGCACCGGCACGATGCGCGGCATGTCGAGGCTCGATCCGTCGACGATGCGCCGCGCGTCGCCGCCGGTCGCCTGCGTCAGCGGCTTCAGGGTCTCGGTCGTCGAGGTGACTTCCGAGAATTCCTTCGGGTTGGTCGGGCCGACATTGATCAGTGCCTTCAGCGTGCCGTCGGTGGCTTGCCAGAGACCGAGCTCGCTTGCCGGCAGCGTGGCGCGCCACTCGCCGGGATCGCCGGCAGTCAGCGTCAGTTCATGGGTGGCGCCGCTCGGCGACGTCACGGTGACCGGCGCGACGGTGTCGGCCATGGTCTGGCGCACCACCATCAGGTCCTTGCCCTGCACCTGCATGCGCAGCGCCTCTTCATCGAGATCGGGCTGCTTCATCAGCCAGTGCGACACCCGTCGCAACAGATCGAGATGCGGGCCGCCGCCCTCATAGCCGCGCGCCCACAGCCAGATGTGGTCGGTGAGCAGCAGCGCAACGCGGCCTTCGCCGAACCGCGACAGCAGCAGCAGCGGCTTGCCGTCGGCGCCGGTCATGACCGGCGGCGTCACCGCGTTGCGGGTGTCGACGGTGCGGAAGAACCGGCTCCAATGCGGCGGCTCGGCGTTCGAGCCTTCCAGCCCGCGCGTCACCGGATGGCGTTTCCCGGCGTCGCTCAAGTGTGCGTAGAACGGCTTCTCGGTGACGCCGACCGGTTCGGCCGGCAGCACCGAATCCAGCGGCGTGCGCCAGATGCTGGTGGTCGAGGCATAGTCGGGGCCGGCCGACACCAGCACCGCTCCGCCGGAGCGGACATAGCGCGCGATGTTGTCGAAATAGGCGATCGGCAGCACACCCTGGCGGGCGTAGCGGTCGAAGATGATCAGCTGGAATTCGTTGATCTTCTGCTGGAACAACTCACGGGTTGGAAACGCGATCAGCGACAGCTCGTTGATCGGCGTGCCGTCCTGCTTCTCCGGCGGCCGCAGGATGGTGAAGTGCACGAGATCGACGCTGGGGTCGGACTTCAGCAGGTTGCGCCAGGTGCGTTCGCCGGCATGCGGCTCGCCGGAGACCAGCAGTACGCGCAGCTTGTCGCGCACGCCGTCGATCGAGACCACGGCGCGGTTGTTGACCGGCGTGAGTTCGTTCTCGAGCGGTGAGGCCTCGATCTCGACGATGTTCGGGCCGGCATGCTTGATGTCGATGTCGACGCTGGAGGTCTGGCCCGAGGTTAGCGTCCGCTCGTTGATCACTTCGCCGTCGCGGCGGACGGTGACCTTGGCACGCTCGCCGGTGACGCCCTGGTCGTCGAGCCGGTAGGTGATGGTCTGGGTCTGGCCGACGATGCCGAAGCGCGGCGCCGCCGTGATCGCGATGCGGCGGTCGCGCTCGTCCTTGCGGCCGGTGATCAAGGCGTGCACCGGTGCCTGGAAGCCGAGCGCCTGGGTGTTGGCCGGAATATCGTGCACCCGGCCATCGGTGATCATGAAGGCGCCGGCGACGCGCTCGACCGGAACATCCGACAGCGCCGAGGTCAGCGCGCCGAACAGCTTGGTGCCGTCGGTTTCGCCGTCGGCCTGGCCGGCTTCGACGACACGGACCTCGAGGCCCTTGATCTGCTTCAGGCTGTCGACCAGCGCCTGCCGCGCCTTCTCGGTCTCCTGGTTGCGCGTGCCGAAGTTCTGGCTCGGGCTCTTGTCGACCACGACGACGGCGACCGAGGACAGCGGTTCGCGGTCCTCGCGGGTGAAGGAGGGATTGGCCAGTGCGAGCAGGATCAGCGCCAGCGCAGCAACGCGCACCGCGGCGCCGCGCGCGCGCGACACCAGCAGCAACAGCGCGATGACGACGATCGCGCCGAGCGCGAGCCACAGCACGAGCGAAGGAACCAGCGGTGTGAACGCGATACCGTAGTTCATGACGCAAACCTATCAGCGTCGTCATGGCCGGGCTTGTCCCGGCCACCCACGTCTGCCTTTCCTTCTACAGCAAGGAAGACGTGGATGCCCGGGACAAGCCCGGGCATGACGGCGAAGTTGTGGAGACAATGTTTGCTCATGATACGCATCATTGTCCCAGCCGCTCGATCAGGGCGGGTGCGTGCACCTGGTCGGCCTTGTAGTTGCCGGTCAGCGTGTACATCACGATGTTGACGCCGGCGCGGAAAGCGAATTCGCGTTGGCGCGGCTCGCCCGGCGTCAGCGGCAGCATCGGCTGGCCGTCGGGACGGATCGCCCAGGCGCCGGCGAGATCGTTCGAGGTGATGATGATCGGCGAGACGCCGTCGCCGCCGCGCGCCGGGCGCTGCGCGGCTTCCTCGTCATCCTCGCGCGGCAGCGCCTCGACCCAGGTCCGGCCGGTGTTGAAGCGGCCGGGGAAGTCGCGCAGCAGGTAGAATGTCTTGGTCAGCACGTGCTCGCGCGGCACCGGCTCGAGCTCCGGCACGTCGAGGGTCGACAGCAATTCGCGCAGCGTCTGCATGCCCGGCGTTTGCGAGGCCCCGTTGTCGCCCGGCGGCGCTTCGACGGCGTCGCGGGTGTCGAAGATCACGGTGCCGCCTTGCTTCATGTAGGCGTCGATCTTGTTGATGGCGTCCTGCGGCGGCTTCGGCGCGCCCGGCACGATCGGCCAGTAGATCAGCGGGAAGAACGCCAGCTCGTCGCGCGCCGGATCGATGCCGACAGGATCGCCGGCTTCCAGCGCGGTGCGCTGCCCGAGGAACAGCGTCAGTCCGGACATCCCGGCCTTGACGATGGAGTCGACGTCGGCATTGCCGGTGACGACATAGGCGAGCCGGGTCTGCGACACCGCCTTGATGGCGAAGTCGTCGGCAGCGCTGTTCTGCGCGCGTGTCGGCGAGGGCACCATCGTCGTCGCGAGCACGAAGGCGAGCGCGAGCACCGCCGGCGCGGCGCGCCGCCGGATCAGCGCCGCAAGTCCGCCGCCGAGCATCGCCACCACGATCGCATCGAGCAGGAACAGCGCCAGCGCGGTCGACAGCATGATGCCGCGCAGGTCTCGCGGCTCGGCGTTGGTGTAGCTCGCATGCGTGGCGAGCAGCGCGGAGGTGTCGAGCGGCGCGATGCGATCGGCGGAAGCGAGCGTGTTGACCGCGATCGGGCTCTCGGCGGTGCCGTAGAAGCCGGGCGGATGCTCCGCGGTGCCGCGGTCGCGATAGTCCGCCGACATCGGCCGCGCGGTCGAGGGCGGCGGGCCGAAGGCGCCGAAACCGTCGAGCGTGCGCAGCGGCGCAACCGTCTCGGCGTTGGGGTCGCTGGCGACGCCGGGGCCGGGCTTCGAGGTGTAGCCGGACATGTCGATCAGCCGCCGCAGCATCTCGACGAAGGTGCCGGACATCGGCAGATCCGACCAGCGCATGTCGGCGCCGACATGGAACAGGCTGACCACGCCCTTGCCGCGATGCTCGCCGGTGACCAGCGGCGTGCCGTCTTCCAGCGAGGCCCAGCTCTTGGTCGCGAGCACGGCGTCGGGCTCGGCCAGCACCTGGCGGTTGACGGTGATGTCTTTCGGCACGTTGAGGCCCGCGAACGGACCGTCGGCTGCGAACGAGGCCATGTGCTGCGGCTTCTCCCAGGTCAGGCTGCCGCCGAGCGTGCGGCCGCCGCGGCGCAGCTTGACCGGAACGAGGTCGTCATCGGCCTGGGCGAGGCGGGGACCGGCGAAGCGCACCAGCACGCCGCCTTGCTCGATCCAGGCGTTGAGACGGTCGCGGATCTCCGGCGACAGCGTGCCGACATCGGCCATTACGATCATCGGCAGCCGCTGGTCGAGGAATTGCGCGATCACCTGCTGCGGCGCGCCGCGATCGCCGAGCCTGACGTCAGCGAACGGCGACAGCGCGCGCGACAGATAGAAGGTCGAGGCCAGCAGCGGCTGCGCGGTGTCGCTGCTCGATCCCGAGACCACGCCGATGGCGCGGCGGCGCCAGCGCCGGTCGAGCAGCTGCACGGCGCCGGCGGAATGCTCGCCGGAAATCTCGAGCCGCGCGATGTCGTTGCGCAATTCGACCGGAAGATCGAAGGCGGCCTCGGTCTCGCGCTCCTGCGGACCGAAATTGTAGCGCGCCTCGCCGATCGGCGAGCCCTTGGCATCGACCGCGCGCACCGTGCCGGCCGCGAGGCCGTTCTCGGTGCGCAAGACCTTCACTGTCATCTTCGCCGCCGCGTTCTCGGCCGCGACCAGCGCCTGCGCCGGCTGCGCGCCGCCGGCATAGATCGTCAGGTTGCGGTTCTCGATCACCTTGCCGAGGCCTTCGGTGAACTCGCTGCCGCGGCCAGTATCGACGCCATCCGACAGCCAGGCGATGTCGCAGTCGCCGGTCGATTTGAGGAAACGTTCCAGCGTCGGGAGGGTGTCGACGCGGTCGACCGAGTACGGCTTCGGCGCGAGCTGGCGCAGTGCGACGCGTGCGGTGCCGGCCGGCATCAGCGTGATGTCGCGCGCCGGCTCGGACAGCGGCACCAGCGCGACGCCGCGGCGGTCGCTGTCGGCATTGGCGATCAGCTCGTCGGCGGCCCTGATCCGCGCGTCCCAGCTCGAGGCCGCGCTCCAGCCATCGTCGAGCAGGATCACCAGCGGCTGCTTGCCGGCGGCAACGCCGGTCTGCGGATTCCAGATCGGACCGGCGGCGGCGAGAATGACCAGCGCGGCGGCGGCGAGCCGCAGCAATGTCAGCCACCACGGCGTGCGCGACGGCGTCTCCTCCTTGGGCGCGATGTCGAACAACAGCCGCGTCGGCGGGAATTCGACCCGCCGCGGCCGCGGCGGCATCACCCGCAGCAGCCACCACAGCACCGGCAGGCTGACCAGCCCCAAGAGCAGCAGCGGTTCGGCAAAGGAGAGCGGGAGGCCGGCGATCATGCGCTGCGTCCCGCTTTGACGGGTGAGCGGCCGCCACCCTTGCTGACCATCATGCCGGCGTGCAGGAACAGCAGCAGTTCGGCGGCGGAGCGGCTGGTGGTATGGGTCGAGAACAGCCAGTCGAGCCGATTGGTCTCGGCACGAATCTGGTCGCGATGCAGCGCGACCCGGGCGACGTAATCGCTCGCCCAGCTTTCGGCGCGGCCCGCGGTGATGACGCTGCCGGCCTCGGGCTCGACGAATTCGACGCGGCCGGAATAGGGGAAGGTCTCCTCGGCCGGATCGACCACCTGGACCATCGTGCCATGCGCGCCTGACGAGGCGAGCCCGGCCAGCATGGTCGTGATCTCGGTCAATGGCGACCAGAAGTCGGATAACACCACGATCTCGGCGAGCGACGACGGCACGAATGACGGCGGCAAGCTGGCGCGCGTCGTCTCGTCATGCAGCATCGCCTGCGCCATCTTGTCGATCACGGCGCGGCTGCCGGTCGGGTTCATCAGGCCGGGAACGCCGACCCGCTCGCCGCCGGCGACCAGCAGTTCGGCCAGCGCAAAGGCGACGATCAAGCCGCGCTCGAGCTTGCTGTCGCGCGCCTCGCGCGAGGCAAAGGCCATCGACGGCGAGCGGTCGGGCCAGATCCACACCGTGTGCGCAGCCTCCCACTCCTGCTCGCGGACATAGAGATGATCGTCACGCCCGGAGCGGCGCCAGTCGACACGCTGCGCCGGCTCGCCCGAGACGAAGCGGCGATATTGCCAGAAACTTTCGCCGGTGCCGGCGCGACGGCGGCCATGCAGGCCATGGATGACGTTGGCGGCGATGCGGCGGGCTTCGAGCACCAGGCGCGGCAGCGATGCGGCGAGCGTACGGCTTTCGCCATCTGCACGTCGAACCGCAAGGATCTCCCCGTTCTGTTGCCTGGTGTCAGCGGCCATCAACCAATCCGCGTCTTCAATTGCTTGATCACGTCGGGAATGGTGCGGCCCTCGGCGCGCGCCGCGAAGGTCAGCGCCATGCGGTGCTTGAGCACGGGCTCGGCCAGATCGAGCACGTCGTCGATCGACGGCGCGAGCCGGCCGTCGAGCAACGCGCGGGCGCGCACCGCGAGCATCAGCGACTGGCTGGCGCGGGGGCCCGGTCCCCAGGCGATCAGCTTGCCGGCGTCGCCACCCTCGGTGCCGGGACGCGCGGCGCGAACCAGCGTCAGGATCGCCTCGACCACGGAATCGCCGACCGGCAGGCGCCGCACCAGGCGTTGTGCCGTGAGCAGCGTCTCCGCGTCCATCGACGGCTTTGCCGTTGCCTCCTCGGCACCGGTGGTCTCGAACAGGATGCGCCGCTCGGCGTCGCGATCGGGATAGTCGACGTCGATTTCCATCAGGAAGCGATCGAGCTGCGCCTCGGGCAGCGGATAGGTACCCTCCTGCTCGAGCGGATTTTGTGTCGCGAGCACGTGGAACGGCTTCGGCAAATCATGCCGCGCGCCGGCAATGGTGATGTGCTGCTCCTGCATGGCTTGCAGCAGCGCCGACTGGGTGCGCGGGCTGGCGCGGTTGATCTCGTCGGCCATCAAGAGCTGCGCGAACACCGGGCCTGAGATGAAGCGGAACGAACGTTTGCCGGCCGAGCTCTCATCGAGCACTTCGGCGCCGAGAATATCCGACGGCATCAGGTCGGGCGTGAACTGGATGCGCTTGGCATCTAGCCCGAGCGTGACGCCGAGCGTCTCGACCAGCTTGGTCTTGGCGAGGCCGGGCACGCCGATCAGGAGTGCATGGCCGCCGGAGAGGATCGTCACCAGGGTGTTCTCGATCACGCGATCCTGGCCGAAAATCACCGTGGAGACCGCTTCCTTGGCGGCCTTGATCTGGCCGGCGACCTGTTCGGCCGAGCGGACGATCACATCCTCCAGTTTTTCGACGCTGTCTGCACCAGCCATTCGGTCCGCTCCTTACTTGACGATCCGCGTGATTCCCGCGTCGCCATCTGTCGTCATCGCCTGGCCCACATGCTAAACCTGCACGAAGGCCATGTATTCGTTGAATTAAACTATCCCCACCTTATCGGTATTTCAGAGTATGAACGGCATCACGATGTGGCGAGAATGACATCCCGACCACATCTCAGGATACGTGCACCAAATGTGCCAGATTGAGGGTAGGAAATTTAAGGCAAACAATGGCGAAGCAAGGGCAGAGCGATCCCGGCGGTGAAACTACGGGTCTCGGAAAGACGGGTCTCGAAGGGCTCACCACCGCCGCCAATCAAGCTGCGACATCCGGTACGGCCGGACGCAAGGGCCTGCCGCCGGTTCATTTGTGGAATCCGCCATTCTGCGGCGATCTCGACATGCGAATCGCGCCCGACGGCACCTGGTTCTACATGGGAACGCCGATCGGCCGGCCCGCGCTGGTGCGGCTGTTCTCGACGATCCTGAAGCGCGAGGACGGCAAGCACTTTCTCGTGACGCCTGTGGAGAAGGTCGGCATCCGCGTCGACGACGCGCCGTTCCTTGCCGTGGAAATGCAGACCGAGGCCGACGCGCGCGGCCGGCTGCTCAAGTTCCGCACCAATGTCGACGACTGGGTCGATTGCGAGAAGGGGCATGGCCTCCGATTCGAGGCGGCCGAGGATGGCGGATTGACGCCCTATCTGCATGTCCGCGCCGACCTCTGGGCCAAGGTCACCCGCGCGCTTTATTATGATCTGGTTGACATGGGCGAGGAGCGGATGGTCGATGGTCAGCAGATGTTCGGCATCGAGTCCGGCGGCGAGTTCTTCGCGATGGCCGATGCCAGCCAGGTGAGGGACGCACTTTGAACGAGCCGTTGCTGAAGGTGAAGCCGGCGACGATCACCTCGACGGAATTCTTCGCGCGGGCCCATATGCGGCTCAATTTCGAAGTGCCGCCGGGCCTGGTCGATCCGCATATCATTCCGCGCACCGGCGATTCCGGCAACGACCGCATGCTCGAGATCGTGGCGCAGGAGCAGCCGGTGCGGCCGGCCGCGGTGCTGATCCCGGTGGTCGACCATCCCGAGCCGACCGTGCTGCTGACGCAGCGCTCGCCGCATCTGTCGAGCCACGCCGGCCAGATCTCGTTTCCCGGCGGCAAGATCGATGCCACCGACGCCTCGCCGCTGGATGCCGCGCTGCGCGAGGCCTGCGAGGAAGTCGGGCTGAAGCGGGAATTCATCGACCCGGTCGGCTATCTCGACCTCTATGGCACCGCGTTCGGCTTCCGCATCCTGCCGACGGTCGCCAAGGTGAAGCCGGGATTCACCTTGAAGATCAACGAGGCCGAAGTGGTCGATGCATTCGAGGTGCCGCTCGCCTTCCTGATGAACCCCGAGAATCACCAGATCCACACTAAGGAATTCCGCGGCATGGACCGCTCCTATTATGCGATGCCGTTCGCCGAGCGCTACATCTGGGGCGCGACCGCGGGCATCCTGCGTGTGCTCTACGAGCGGATCTATCTGTCATGATCCGCACGGTGTTGACCGAGATCGGAGTCTTTCTGATCCCGTTCGCGGTCTATGCCATCTTCCTCAGCGCGACGCGGTCCGGCGTGATGCTGCCGGCATCCTGGCCGCTCGACATGCTGGCGAAGCTGACGCTGGCGGCGCTGGTGCTGGTCATCATCAGCTTCCTGCTGCTCGCCGAATTGACCGGCGCGCCGCCGAACTCGACCTACGTTCCGGCCCATATCGAGAACGGCAGGCTGGTGCCGGGAGCTGAGAGATGAGCGGAGTGCGCCTGCTGTCCGACGCGCCGTGGCTCGCTTCGGGGCCGGCTGCGCGCGTGCTCGGCCTGCTCAATGCCGACGGCGAGGAGGCGCGGGTGATCGGCGGCGCGGTGCGCAACGCGCTGATGCGGATTCCGCTCGCCGACATCGACATCGCCACCACGGCGCTGCCGGAGGAGGTGATCCGGCGCGCCAAGCGGGCGGGCATCAAGACCGTGCCGACCGGCATTGAGCACGGCACGGTGACGCTTGTCGTCGACGGCCAGCCCTTCGAGGTGACGACACTGCGCGAGGACACCGAGACCTATGGTCGCAAGGCCAAGGTGGCGTTCGGGCGCGACTGGGTGCGCGACGCCGAGCGGCGCGACTTCACCATCAACGGCCTGTCGGTCGACGCCTCGGGCGTGGTGCACGATCATGTCGGCGGCCTTGCCGACATCGAGGCAAGGCGGCTCCGCTTCATCGGCGATCCCGCGCAGCGGATCGCCGAAGATTACTTGCGCATCCTGCGCTTCTTCCGTTTCCACGCCGCCTATGGCGCCGGCCAAGTCGATCGCGCCGGCTATCTCGCCTGCATCGGCGGCCGCGCGGGATTAGCCGGCCTCTCGGCCGAGCGCATCCGCATGGAGATGCTCAAGCTCGTGGTCGCGAACGGCGCCGCGGGCGCGGTGGTCGCGATGGCGGATGGCGGGTTGCTGCAACCGCTGTTCGGCGGGGTCGCCTATACCGGACCGTTCGCGGCGATGATCGGGATCGAGGGCCTGCTGGCGCTTGCGCCGAGCGCGATGCGCCGGCTCGCCGCGCTGACGGTCGCCGTCACCGAGGACGCGCGCCGCGTCGCAAGCCGGCTGCGGCTCTCCAACGCGGAGGCCAAGGCGCTGGATTCGATGGGCCATCGCTGGTGGCGCCTGCCCGGCATGGACGAAGCGCATGCCAGGCGTCGGCTCTACCGGCTCGACGAGGGGCCCTATCGTGATCGCCTGCTGCTGGCCTGGGCGCGAACCGGCGCGGGCCCCGATGTCGAGCAGTGGCGCGCGCTCGCGACGTTGCCGCAGCGCTGGCGCGCGCCTCACTTTCCCTTGAGGGCGTCGGATTTCATCGCGCGCGGCATTGCCGAAGGGCCGGCATTGGGGCATGTACTGACCTTGGCCGAGGATGCTTGGCTAGCCGCGGATTTTCCGCTCGATCCGCAGGTGTTGTCTGGCATCGCCGACCAGACCGTTTCCCGTTTCACCCGCGACCATCGGCTTTGAATTTCCTCTCCGGCTTCTCAGACATCTCGCTCCTTCAGCTTGTTCTCGTCGCCGCCGTCGCCCTGTTTGCTTCCGTGATCGGCGGTCTCGCCGGCTATGGTACCGGCGCGTTGATGCCGCTGGTGCTGGTGCCGCTGGTCGGCGCCGAGCCGGTGGTGCCGATCATCGCGATCTCGTCGATCTTCACCAACACCAGCCGCTTCGTCGCCTTCGTCAGGTTTGCCGACCGCCGCAAGGCGATCATCGTGATCGTGGCGGCGTTGCTCACCACGGCGCTCGGCGCCTACGGCTACTCGCGGCTGACCGGCGCCGGCGCGTCGCTGGTGATCGGAAGCATGCTGATCCTGAGCGTGCCGCTGAGGCGGTTGTTGCGCAAGCACAGCGTCAGGATCGGGGAACGTGGATTGGCGGCGGGTGCCGTTGGTTACGGCGTGCTGGTCGGCGGCACCGCGGGCTCCGGCGTCATCCTGCTATCGCTGCTGATGGCGGCGGGGCTCGAAGGCGCCGCGGTGGTCGCGACCGATGCTGTGATTTCGCTGACCAGTGCCGCGGTCAAGATTTCGGTGTTCGGCCTGACCGGCATCATCACCGCGCAAGTCCTGGCGCTCGCATTCCTGATCGGCCTGGTCGCCATTCCCGGCGCGTTCCTGGCCAAGGCCTTTGTCGAGCGGATGCCGGTGCATATCCACACCGCGATCCTCGATGCCGCCGTGATCACCGGCGGCGCGGTGATGATCACGAACGCGCTGCGCGCGTTCTGAGACGGAAGGCAGACGATGCCGCCGGCGCCTGCCGGGCAGCATCGCGCCAACGAATCTCACGCCGCTTTGCGCTTCTTCTTGCGGTCGCCGTCGTCGTCCTCGTCTTCGTCGTCCTCTTCTTCCTCGTCGTCGTCTTCTTTGTCATCTTCCTCGTCGTCGTCTTCGGGATCGAGCGATTCGAGTGCGACGAGCGGCAGGGTTTCGCGGAACAGGTCGCCGTCCGTGCCCATCCAAAGGCACTCGACCTTGTCCTCGTCGACTTCCACCACCGTGATCGGATGGCCGCCGGATTTCAGCATGACGACATCGCCTGGTTTCAGTTCCATGATTTTCCCTCCGCGCATGATGACGCGATCGGCACGCTAGCGACCGGTGATGACAGTCAAATCACGACCGGCGGCGGGATCGATGGAATTGACGTGGAAAACAGCCGCGATGCTTGTTTAGGCATGATCTTCTCGGACAACGAGCTTCCACGTTTCCGGATCATGCTCTACTGCGCGGCAGGAACCAGTTCGGTCAGCGAGCGGATGATGCGGTCGGGCTTGATGGTCGATCCCGGCGGCAGCCCGACACCGTGCACGTCCATCCAGATCGCGTAGATGCCGAGCCGCTGCGGCGCCACGACTTCCCACTCCAGATTGTCGCCGATCATCCAGGTATCCGCCGCGGTGACGCCGAGCGCGTCCATCGCGTGCAGATAGGCGCGCTCCTCCGGCTTGCCGAAGCCGTGCTCGCCTTCGATCTGGATGTGATCGAAGCGATGGCCGAGCGCGAAACGCTCGACCTTGGCGCGCTGCATGTCGGCGGCGCCGTTGGTCACCAGCGCGAGCTTGATGCCGAGCGCCTTGAACCTATCAATTGCCTCATGCGCGCCGGGGAACACGAACATCTCTTCCTCGCGATAGGCGGTGAAGCGATCGGCGATGCGGTCGGCGAGGTCGTCCGGCAGCGCGCGGTGGCCGGCCGCGGCGAGCTGGGCGAAGCCGCCCTTCACGGTCAGCCGGCGCGCTTCGCCGAGCTTGATCCGCCAGATCGGCTCGGCGGTCGACCAGAATTGCCGGGCGTAGGCCAACAGCGCGGTGGCGACCTGATCCGGGGGCAGGGGCGCGAGCTCCGCGGCGAATTCGGTGGTGATCGTGTTCCAGGCGATCTCGGGACGTC
This sequence comes from Bradyrhizobium sp. UBA2491, assembly GCF_002341725.1. Classification (NCBI taxonomy): domain Bacteria; kingdom Pseudomonadati; phylum Pseudomonadota; class Alphaproteobacteria; order Hyphomicrobiales; family Nitrobacteraceae; genus Bradyrhizobium; species Bradyrhizobium sp. UBA2491. Next base: position 77,294 of record NZ_DDOP01000100.1, on the reverse strand, counting down.
CGTAGGCCGACAGGATGGTGTCATCCATGTCGATCAGCATCGCGCGCGGCAGCTTGGTCACGGCCATTTCACCTCCGGCGGCAGCGACGACAGGATCGAATCCACATTGCCGCCGGTCTTCAGCCCGAAGATGGTGCCGCGATCATAGAGCAGGTTGAACTCGACATAGCGCCCGCGGCGGACCAACTGCTCGTTGCGATCCTCCGCGCTCCAGGCCGCCGCGAAATTGCGCCGTACCAGGTCGGGATAGATGTCCAGGAAGCTGCGCCCGACGTCCTGGGTGAAGCCGAGATCGGCTTCCCAGTCGCCGCTGTCGTGCCAGTCAAAGAAGATGCCGCCGATGCCGCGGGCTTCCTTGCGATGGGGCAGATAGAAATATTCGTCGCACCATTTCTTGTACTTGTCGTAGTCGGCGACGCCGTTCGGCCCGCTGCACGCCCCCTTCATCGCGGCATGGAAGGCGACCGTATCGGGGTCTTCCTGGGTGCGCCGCCGGTTCAGCACCGGCGTCAGATCCGCGCCGCCGCCGAACCACGCCTTGGTGGTGACGACGAACCGGGTGTTCATGTGCACCGCTGGCACGTTCGGATTGCGCAAATGCGCGATCAACGAAATGCCCGACGCCCAGAACCTCGGATCATCGGCGGCACCGGGAATCTGGGCGCGGAATTCGGGAGCGAACTCGCCATGCACGGTCGAGCAGTGCACGCCGACCTTCTCGAACAGCCGGCCCTTCATGATCGACATCACGCCGCCGCCGCCGGGCTTGCCGGTGTGGTCGGTGCGGTCCCAGGGGGTGCGCACGAACCGGCCGGCGTCGCCGGGATAGAGCGCTGCGGGGGCATCGTCCTCGAGCTGCTCGAACGCGGCGCAGATCTGGTTGCGCAGCGTCTCGAACCAGCTGCGCGCACGCGCCTTGCGGTCTTCGATGATGGCGGGGTCTGTGGGCAGCATGACTAACCTTGCGGGCCGAAGTAAGTGCAGCTCTCGTTGCAGCTGTCGCGATGGACGCTGACGCGGGTCAGCTTGCCCGCGTGCTGCAACCGCTCCCAGATGAAGCGCGAGAGGTTCTCCAGCGTCGGTACGCCGATCGCCTCGATCCTGTTCAGGAATTTGTGGTCGAGCGTCTTCTGCACCTCGGCCATTGCGCGCTCGAGCAGGCCGAGATCGACCACCATCCCGGTGTTCGGGTCGGGCGTGCCGCGCACGGTAACCTCAGCGCGAAACGAGTGACCGTGGATCTCCTCGCTGGCAGTGCCAAAGGTCGTTCCGGACAGCGCATGCGCAGCCTCGAACCGAAACGCTTTCGTCAATTCCCACATCTCTCTCAACAATCCAGTTCTGTCTCTAGGTTGGTCGCGTTTTCTCAATGCGAACCGGTACCCACTTCGCTTGAAAACGCTCCGGTTGGTTCAACGTATTCCGAGCGTCTTGTGCGTCTGCACGCTGAGGCGCCATTGCGGGTGCTTCAGGCAGTATTCGATCGCGCGCTCGGTATTCTCGATCACGTCGGGGCCGTCCATCGGTTGCAGCGAGAAGCGTTCGAATGACAGCCCCGCGAAATCCTCTGGTCTGTTTTCCGGCTGCGGATAGACCAGCTTCAACTCGTGCCCCCTGCGGACCACGAGTTCGGATGCGGCCTTGGGGCTGACGCAGATCCAGTCGAGCCCGTCGGGCGGCGCGATGGTACCGTTGGTCTCGATCGCGATCGCAAAGCCGTGGCCGTGCAGGGCCTCGATCAGGTCGGTATCGACCTGGAGCAGCGGCTCGCCGCCGGTCAGCACCACATAGCGGTCGGCATCGCCCCCGGTCCATTGCGCCGCGATGGTGCCGGCGAGCTCGGCGGCGTCGGCATAGCGGCCGCCCAGCGTGCCGTCGGTACCGACGAAATCGGTGTCGCAGAACCGGCAGACGGCGCCTGCGCGGTCCTGTTCGCGGCCGCTCCAGAGGTTGCAGCCGGCGAAGCGGCAGAACACGGAGGCCCGGCCCGCATGGGCGCCTTCGCCCTGCAGGGTGAGAAAGATCTCCTTGACCGCGTAGCTCACCAAAAATCCCTTAAATTGCCGAACCTGCGGACGGCGAGCCGGCAAATCCTGAACCCGTCTGCCGCAGCGCCTCGCCGACGGCCATGGCCGCCGAGACGGCCACATTGAGTGAACGCATGGTCGGCCTGATCGGAATCACCAGCCGTGCATCCGCAGCGGTCACCACCGCATCGGTCACGCCAGCCGTTTCGCGCCCGAACAGCAGCACATCGGAGGCCGCATAGGTGAAATCAAGGTATGATTTCGCGGCCTTGGTCGTGAACAGGACCAGCCGGCAGCCGGCCTCGGCCCGCCACTCCTCGAATTTCGACCATGAGTCGTGACGCTTCAACCGCACATGGTCGAGATAGTCCATACCCGCCCGGCGGAAATTCCGGTCCGAGGTGTCGAATCCCGCCGGTTCGATGATATGGGCTGCCACGTCCAGGCAGGCGCAGAGGCGCAGAATCGTCCCTGTATTCTGGGGGATGTCGGGCTGGAACAGCGCGATCTGCATGGTGCGGACGACCTGTGAAATCCGGATGAAATTGTCTCAATAAAACATCGCCCGGCGCGGATTTCGTGCATTGCACGTGTGCGAGCCGATAGCGGGCTTGCGCTCGTCCGGCAAGGGTGCCAATAGAACGATTCTGGACTGCTGTTCCGCCATTTGGGGTGGGGAATAGCAGTTTTCTGCCGCCGCGGGGGCCGCGGGCGCCGGCAGCCTTTCTTGGGGCGCTCTCCGCGTCTCCGGGGCGGTTCCACCGGCTGCAGAAAAGAAAGGGCTAGGAATCGTGACGACAGCGTCTTCGGCGGACCATCCGACACGCCGTGATTTTCTTTACGTAGCAACCGGAGCTGCCGCCGCCGTTGGCGCAGCCGCCACCGTATGGCCGCTGGTTGCCCAGATGAACCCGGACGCCGCGACGATCGCGGCCGGCGCGCCGATCCAGGTCGACCTGACGCCGATCGCCGAGGGCCAGGACATCAAGGTCTTCTGGCGCGGCAAGCCGATCTACATCAGCCATCGCACCAAGAAGCAGATCCAGGAGGCCCAGAGCGTGGCGCTCTCCAGCCTGCCCGATCCGCAGCCCGACTCGGCGCGCGTCAAGGCCGGCCACGACCAGTGGCTGGTGGTGATCGGCATCTGCACCCACCTCGGCTGTATCCCGATCGCCCATGAGGGCAATTACGACGGTTTCTTCTGCCCCTGCCACGGCTCGCAATACGACTCCTCCGGTCGTATCCGCCAGGGGCCGGCGCCCGCCAATCTGGCGGTACCTCCCTACGCCTTCCTTTCCGACACCAAAATCCAGATCGGCTAAGTCCCGGACCCCCCGGGGCTGCGGCTTCCACTTGGACCCATCGCGTCGTTTTTCTTCTTCAGGATCGCATCAATGAGCGGACCATCTGATTTCCAACCGAGCAACCCCGCCTTGAAGTGGATCGAACGGCGCCTTCCGATCTTCGGCCTGATCCACTCTTCGTTCGTGGCCTATCCGACGCCGCGCAACCTGAACTACTGGTGGACCTTCGGCGCCATCCTTTCGATGATGCTGGGTCTACAGATCCTGACCGGCGTGATCCTGGCGATGCACTACACGCCGCATGCCGATCTCGCCTTCAAGTCGGTCGAACTGATCGTTCGCGACGTCAATTACGGCTGGCTGCTGCGCAACATGCATGCCTGCGGCGCGTCGATGTTCTTCTTCGCTGTCTACATCCACATGTTCCGCGGCCTCTATTACGGGTCCTACAAGGAGCCGCGCGAGGTGCTCTGGATCCTTGGCGTCATCATCTACCTCTTGATGATGGCAACCGGCTTCATGGGCTACGTGCTGCCGTGGGGCCAGATGAGCTTCTGGGGCGCCACCGTCATCACCAATCTGTTCTCGGCCGTGCCGTATTTCGGCGAGAGCATCGTGACCCTGCTGTGGGGCGGCTATTCGGTCGGTAACCCGACGCTGAACCGCTTCTTCTCGCTGCACTACCTGCTGCCGTTCGTGATCGCCGGCGTGGTCGTGCTGCACATCTGGGCGCTGCACGTCGCGGGTCAGAACAACCCGGCCGGCGTCGAAGCCAAGACCGAGAAGGACACGGTGCCGTTCACGCCCTATGCGACGATCAAGGACGCGTTCGGTGTGGCCTGCTTCCTGATCTTCTTCGCCTGGTTCATCTTCTACATGCCGAACTATCTCGGCGACGCCGACAACTACATCCCGGCGAACCCCGGCGTGACCCCGGCGCACATCGTGCCCGAATGGTACTACCTGCCGTTCTACGCGATCCTGCGTTCAATCCCGAACAAGCTCGCCGGCGTCGTCGCGATGTTCTCGGCGATCATCATCCTGTGCTTCCTGCCCTGGCTCGACAGCGCACGGACCCGGTCGTCGAAGTATCGTCCGCTGGCCAAGCAGTTCTTCTGGATCTTCGTGGTGGTCTGCATCCTGCTCGGCTATCTCGGCTCGCAGCCGCCGGAAGGCATCTACGTGATCGCCGGCCGCATCCTGACGGTCTGCTATTTCGCCTACTTCCTGATCGTGCTGCCGCTGCTCGCCCGTATCGAGACGCCGCGCCCGGTGCCGAACTCGATCGCCGACGACGTGCTGGCGAAGAGCAAGGGCAGGGCGGCGACCGCGGCTTCGGTGGTGCTCGCGCTGGTGCTGGCCGGTGGCCTGTTCGCCGGCAGCACCCAGAACGCCAAGGCCGAAGAGGGCGGCGACGTCCCGCCGGCGCAGAAATGGTCGTTCTCCGGCCCTTTCGGCAAGTATGACCGCGGCTCGCTGCAGCGTGGCCTGAAGGTCTACAAGGAAGTCTGCTCGGCCTGCCACAGCCTGAACTACATTGCGTTCCGCAACCTCGCCGATCCCGGTGGTCCCGGCTATTCGGAGGCACAGGCCGCCGCCTTCGCGTCCGACTACAAGATCAAGGATGGTCCGAACGACCAGGGCGAGATGTTCGAGCGTCCGGGCCGCACCGCGGACTACTTCCCGGCGCCGTTCCCGAACGAGCAGGCCGCGGCCGCGGCCAATGGCGGCAAGGCGCCGCCGGATCTGTCGCTGATGACCAAGGCGCGGTCCTACAAGCGCGGCTTCCCGCAGTTCGTGTTCGACTTCTTCACCCAGTACCAGGAGCAGGGACCGGACTACGTCGACGCCATCCTGCAGGGCTTTGAAGACAAGCCGCCGGCCGGTGTCACCGTCCCGGAGGGCACCTACTACAACAAGTACTTCCCCGGCCACGCCATCAAGATGCCGAAGCCGCTGTCCGATGGTCAGGTGACCTACGACGACGGCTCGCCGGCGACGGTCAAGCAGTACGCCCACGACGTCACCACCTTCCTGATGTGGGCCGCCGAGCCGCGCCTGGAAGAGCGCAAGCGGATCGGCATGCAGGTGTTCGTGTTCCTGATCATCTTCGCGCTGCTGATGTACTTCACCAAGCGCAAGGTCTGGGCCGACGCCCACTGAGCTTCGGTGATCGCGAGTTTGAAAAAGCCCCTTCGGGGGCTTTTTTGTTGACCTGCGTCATTGCGAGTGCAGCGAAGCAATCCACCTATCCTTGATGCGCAGGCATGGATTGCTTCGCTGCGCTCGCAATGACGGCGAATGGATTGCGTCCGCCACCGAGTGCGGACAAAATGCCGGTCAATCAGCCGGCAAACATTGCGGAGGAACCCATGGGTACGATCATCAACTTCAAGCGTCCGGACGGCAAGGAAGCGTCGGGCTATCTCGCCAACGCGGCGCGCGGCAATGCGCCGGGCGTGGTCGTGATCCAGGAATGGTGGGGATTGCAGGACCAGATCAAGGGCATGTGCGACCGCTTCGCGCGGGCCGGTTTCGATGCGCTGGCGCCCGATCTCTACAAGGGGACGGTGGTGCCGTATCACGACACCGACGCGGCGGGCAAAGAGATGAACTCGCTCGATTTCATGGACGCCACCACCCAGACGGTGCGCGGCGCCGCGCAGTACCTCGCCAAGAACGGCGCCAAGGTCGGTCTCACCGGCTTCTGCCTCGGCGGCGCGGTGACCATCATCGGCGCCACCAAGATCCCGGAGTTGACCGCCGGCGTGGTGTTCTACGGCATTCCGCCGGAGCAGGCGGCGAAGCCCGCGGACGTCCGGATTCCGCTGCAAGGGCATTTCGCCACCAAGGACGATTGGTGCACGCCGGCGCTGGTCGATGGTTTCGAGAAGGGGATGAAGGCCGCGGGCAAGTCGCTGGAGCTATTCCGCTACGATGCCGAGCACGGTTTCGGCAACGAGCAGCGCCTGTCGGTGCACGACCGCCACTGCGCGGAACTGGCCTGGGACCGCGCGACCGAGTTCTTCCGGAAGCACCTGGGGTAAGCGAGCTAGCCGCAAACTCCGCGTCGTCCCGGCAAAAGCCGGGACCCCTACGCCGCGGCGGCGGTAATGGGTGCATTGGCAGTCATCGCGCCAAAACAACTACACCCTGTGGTTATGGGTCCCGGCCTTCGCCGGGACGACGCAGGTGCTACGAACCGCGCACCCCGTCCCACCACGGGCAGGTGCCCGACATCAGCCTGAAATTGCCTTCCATCACCTGCACCGGTGCGCGCTTGCCCTCGGTGGCGGCGCGCATCCGCATCTCGCGCGCGACGGCGCGATCCTCCGGCGACAGCCAGACCCGCTCGTGGCCCCACAGGCTCGGACCGTCATGCATCTCGAACGGCGTCCAGTTCGCGGGGGCGATCTCGCGGCCGCCCCAGCCGCACTCGACCATGAAGGCCGACGGCGTCTTGGCGTAGAACGACGTCATCAGGTCATTGGTGTGACGGCCGAGCGTGACGTTGACCCGGTCTTCCTGCTGCGCGATGTCGTAGGCTTGGCCGACATCGTCGAGCGAGAACAGCTCCACCATCAGATGATGCATGCCGTTCGTCCCGGTCTCGATCAGCGCCAGCGAGTGGTGCCGCGCATTGACGTGGAAGAAATAGGCGCGGAACGGCTTTTCGATGTAGTCGCTGAGGCCGAAGCCGAGCACATCGACATAGAAGCTCATGACCGGCGCGATCCGTTCGACCGTCAGCACGGCATGGCCGAGCCCGAGCGGCCCGGTACGGAAGCCGGAGATCGAGCGGCCCGGCTTGAACGGCGTGTCGTCGATCTCGGCGCCGTGGAATGCCTCGAGCCGGTTGCCGGCGGGGTCCCGGAACGAGATCAGGCTGCGCACCCGCCGGCTCTCCGCGAGCGCCTGCGGCTCGGCGGTCACAGCCACGCCGGCCTGCTCCAACCGCGCTGCCAGTGCATCGAGGGCTGTGGCATCCGCCACCTCCCAGCCGAAGAACCTGGTGCCTTCGCCCTGCGCGCGGTCGATCACGATGCGTTGCTTGCGGTCGTCCATCCGGAACGCGAGCAGCGAATTGCCGCGCTCGACCGCCTGCAACCCGACCAGGCCGGTGCCGAATTGTCGCCAGTCGTCGAGCGCGTCGGAGCCGAAGCCGGCATATCCGAGACCCAAAATCGTCATCTGCGCGTCTCCGCCATCTGTCTGTTTTTTGGGCGGCCGATCGGTCGCCATTTCAGCAAATCCTACGCGGAATCCGGTCGCTTCAAACCCCGAAAATGACGTCCCGGTCCGGGGCAGGGCGCCGGGGCCTCCCTTGACACGGCCCGCGCCGGGTGGTGTGTAACTGCTATGAGCACCGTCGCCAGTCCATCCCGTCGTTGGTGGCCCACCTTCTCATAGGTGGCCGGTGCGTTTTCTTTTTTCACAAACGTCGAAGGTCGCCATCGCAGTGCGACGGTACCTTCCCTTGTCCTGTGTGGCGCTCTCTTCCCAAGTCTCGTAAGAGGATCACATGAACAGGACAGTCTTCTCCCTGCCGGCCAAGAGCGAGTATCTGACCAATGGCGGCCTCGCGGTCGCGCGCGTGGTCGAACAGTTCACCGGCGGCGCCAACCGCCTTGACGATCTGATCGCATTGCTCGACCGCCGCCGCGGCGTGGTGCTGTCCTCGGGCACCACGGTGCCGGGCCGCTACGAGAGCTTCGACCTCGGCTTTGCCGATCCGCCGCTGGTGCTGGAGACCTCGGGCACCGACTTCTCGCTACAGGCGCTAAACCCGCGCGGTGAGGTGCTGATCGCCTTCCTCGGCGACGTGCTGCGCGAGCCGTGCGTCGTGATCTCGGAGCGCAGCGCCACAAAGCTCGCCGGCCATATCATCCGCGGCGAGGCGCCGGTCGATGAAGACCAGCGCACTCGCCGCGCCAGCGTGATGTCGCTGGTGCGCGACATGGTGGCGGCGTTCACCTCCAATGCCGACCCGTTGCTCGGCCTGTTCGGTGCCTTCGCCTACGACCTCGTGTTCCAGATCGAGGACCTCAAGCAGAAGCGCGCCCGCGAGGCCGACCAGCGCGACATCGTGCTCTACGTGCCGGACCGCCTGCTGGCCTATGACCGCGCCACCGGCCGCGGCGTGGCGTTGAATTACGAGTTCGCGTGGAAGGGCAAATCCACCGCCGGCCAGCCGAACGAGACCGCGCCGAGCCTCTATGCAATGGCCGGACGACAGGGCTTTGCCGATCACGCCCCGGGTGAATACCAGGCGACCGTCGAGGTCGCGCGTGCGGCATTCGCGCGCGGCGACCTGTTCGAGGCGGTGCCCGGGCAGCTGTTCGCCGAGCCTTGCGAGCGCTCGCCGGCGGAAGTGTTCCAGCGGCTGTGCCGCATCAACCCGTCGCCCTATGGCGCGCTGATGAATCTCGGCGACGGTGAGTTCCTGGTCTCCGCCTCGCCCGAGATGTTCGTCCGCTCCGACGGCCGCCGGGTCGAGACCTGCCCGATCTCGGGCACCATCGCGCGCGGCTCGGACTCGATCGACGACGCGGAACAGATCCGCAAGCTGCTGAACTCGGAAAAAGACGAGTTCGAGCTCAACATGTGCACCGACGTCGACCGCAACGACAAGGCGCGGGTCTGCGTGCCCGGCACCATCAAGGTGCTGGCGCGGCGCCAGATCGAGACCTATTCGAAGCTGTTCCACACCGTCGACCATGTCGAAGGCATGCTGCGGCCGGGCTTCGATTCGCTCGACGCCTTCCTGACCCACGCCTGGGCCGTGACCGTGACCGGTGCGCCGAAGCTCTGGGCGATGCAGTTCGTCGAGGACCATGAGCGGTCGCCGCGGCGCTGGTATGCCGGCGCGATCGGCTGCGTCAATTTCGATGGCAGCATCAACACCGGGCTCACCATCCGCACCATCCGCATGAAGGACGGCCTCGCCGAGGTGCGGGTCGGCGCCACTTGCCTGTTCGATTCCGATCCGGCGGCCGAGGATCGCGAGTGCCAGGTCAAGGCGGCGGCGCTGTTCCAGGCGTTGCGCGGCGATCCGCCGAAGCCGCTGTCGGACTCGGCGCCCGACGCCACCGGCTCCGGCAAGAACGTGCTGCTGATCGACCACGACGACAGCTTCGTGCACATGCTGGCGGATTACTTCCGCCAGGTCGGCGCCAACGTCACCGTGGTCAGGCACATCCATGCCCAGGACATGCTGAAGCGGAAGGGTTGGGACCTTCTGGTGCTGTCGCCCGGACCAGGCCGCCCGGAGGATTTCGGCATCGCGAAGACCATCGACACCGCGCTTCAGGACAAGCTGCCGATCTTCGGCGTCTGCCTCGGCGTGCAGGCGATCGGCGAATATTTCGGCGGCGAGCTCGGCCAGCTCGCCCAGCCGGCGCATGGCCGTCCCTCGCGGGTCCAGGTGCGTGGCGGCAGGCTGATGCATAATCTGCCCAATGAGATCGTGATCGGCCGCTACCATTCGCTCTATGTCGAGCGCGACAGCGTGCCCGAGGTACTGGCGGTGACCGCGACCACCGAGGACGGCGTCGCGATGGTGATCGAGCACAAGACCTTGCCGGTCGGCGGCGTCCAGTTCCATCCGGAATCGCTGATGTCGCTCGGCAACGAGGTGGGCCTGCGCATTGTCGAGAATGCATTCCGGCTTAGTCCGCCGGCCAATTGAGGATTGCGAGACCAATGACCTTCGACCACGACCTCAAGGCGACCGTTCGCACCATCCCGGACTACCCGAAGCCGGGCATCCTGTTTCGCGACATCACGACGCTGTTGGCCGATGCCCGCGCGTTCCGCCGGGCGGTCGATGAGCTGGTGCATCCCTGGGCCGGGTCTAAGGTCGACAAGGTCGCGGGCATCGAGGCGCGCGGTTTCATCCTCGGCGGCGCGGTGGCGCATCAGCTTTCGGCCGGCTTCGTGCCGATCCGCAAGAAGGGCAAGCTGCCGCACACCACGGTGCGGATCGCCTATTCGCTGGAGTACGGCATCGACGAGATGGAGATGCATGCCGATGCCGTGCAGCCCGGCGAGCGCGTGATCCTGGTCGACGATCTGATCGCGACCGGCGGCACCGCGGAGGGCGCGGTCAAGCTGCTGCGCCAGATCGGCGCCAATGTGGTCGCCGCCTGCTTCATCGTCGACCTGCCCGATCTCGGCGGCGCCGCCAAGCTGCGCGCGATGGATGTATCCGTGCGCACGCTGATGGCGTTCGAGGGGCATTAGCCCCGCTCTCTCCACACGTCGTCCCGGCCTTCGCCGGGACGACGGCTAACCTCGTTGCAGCAGCATGCTCAGTTCGAGATCCCGGAACGTGGTGTAGTTCCTCCGGACCCACTGGTGCAGCTCGGTCGAGGAATCCTTCTCCTGGCGCAGATAGCCGGTGAAGGAGAAATTCAGCCGGTCGATATAGGTCTTCAGGAACACCGGCAGCGCGCGGAAGCGCAGCACCCGGCTCGCGGTCATGACCGGCGGCAGCTCGCCGCGTACCACGAATTCATTGTCGATCACGACGAGCCCGTTCGGCGGGATCATGCCGGCCAGCGTCTGGTAGCCGCGCACCGAGGCGCGGTCGGTATCCGCGACATACAGGATGACAGGCGCGACGCGGCGGCGCAGCGCTTCCTTCATCAGCCCGATCTGGTCGCACATTTTGAAGAACTCGTCGAAGGCGTGGTAGCCGAGATCGACCACCTTGGCGATGCCGTCATTGACGATGACGCGGTCCATCAGCTGCATCTTGCCGTAGGTGTCGATCACGTCGGCGGTCTCGGTGATCCGCGGCAAATAGTCGAGCAGCGACGGCTCCTTCAGATTGATGTCGAAGCAGACCACGTCGCCGTTCTTCAACAGCAGGAATTCGCCGAGCAGCCGCGCGATCAGCGTCTTGCCGACCTGCGGGCGGGGCGAGCAGATGATGTAGACGGGCGTCGATGACATCGCCCGCTATATCAGGCCAAATTTCTACCCAATCCAGCCCCAACGCGGCCGCAGCCGCGACTATTTTTCGCCCTTGGCCGACTTGGCGCCGACCAGGTCGGTCAGCTTGATCCGGTCGTACTCGCTCCAGACATTGGCGAGCCAGTGCCGGACATAACCGCGCAGCACGAAAGAGTAGTTGGCGGCGTCGTCGTTGATGCCCTTGTTCGCCACGAACTTCAGGAACGGGACCGACGAGACCTCGACCTGCTCATAGGCCATTTCGTTGAGCTTGGGGATCGTGAGGTCGGTCGCATCCTTGATGCGGTGGAAGTAGGAGTTGTAGGTCGCCTGGTCCCACTGGAAGAACTGGGTGTCGTTGATGAAGTTCTTCACCAGGAAGTATTTCGCGCCGGTCATGAAGTTGGCGGTCTCGGCGATCTCGTCCAGCGAGGCGATCGAGGGACCCAGGATGTGGAACACGGCGAAGGTGATCTGGCCGGAGCGCGCCGCATCGAGGAAACCGATGTCGCGCAGCGAGGCCAGCGCGGGCGACAGCAGGCCGGCGCGGACGTCGATCACGGTGACGGCGGGTCCCGAGTTCAGCGTATCGAAGATCTTCATCTGGTCCGCGGTCGTCGTCATGTCGACGATCTCGGTGATGTCAGGATGGAAGCGCTTCAGCGTGCCGCGCGGCGACTCGGTGTCGAACGCCCGGGTCTGCACGTTATTGGCACTGAAATAGTCCAGGAGCGTCCGCGAGACGGTGGTCTTGCCGACCCCGCCCTTGTCTGCGCCCACCACGATCACGACCGGTTTTGCCATGGAAATCCCTTAAAAGCGCGCTCCCGATCGCGATGGCGATCGGCAAGTCCCCACACCTGCTTTGGGCGCGAACATGGCAGAAACGAGGGAGAATTCAATTCCTTAAGGTGCCCACATTCGGTTTGGTAGGGATTTCCTTAATGGACTGAGGTGCCTAGCGCATGATCCGGCCATGTGCGTGACGATTTCCGCCGCGACATGCGCGCAAGCCTGTGCGGGTCGATCAGCGATGCCGGCCCCAAGGTCCCTGAAGCGGTCCAAATGGTCCCTGTGCCGGGCCAACGCCCGGCAGCGGCGGCGGATTGTTCGACGGCGCCGGCGGCACGTCGCCCCACGGGCCATGGGTCACCGGCGGAGGCTGGTCGCCCGCCACCGGCGGCTGGTCCTGCGTCGTCGTCTCATCCGGCAGCGCCAGCGGTCCGGGATCGTGGCCGCCGGCATATTTCACCAGCGCATCGACCCGGGACTTCACCGACGGATGGGTGGCGAACAGGTCGGCGAAACCTTCGCGCGGATTGTCGACGCAGAGTTCCATCACCGCCGATGTGGCGCCCGGCAGCTCGCCGCGGTTCTCGATCTTGCGCAGCGCCGAGATCATCGCATCGGGATTCTTCGTCAGTTCGACCGATCCGGCATCGGCGAGATATTCGCGCGACCGCGACAGCGCGAGCTTGACCACCTGCGACAGCAGCCAGGCCAGCACGATCAGCGCGACCGCGATGATGATCACGATGATCGCGCCGCCGCCCGAGCTCTTGCTGTCGCGGTCCGAGGAGGATGACGACGATCGGGAGGATGACGAGGACGACCAGCCTCCGCCGCTCCACGACAGATTTGTGAACAGGCGGAAGAACAGCTCGCCGAAGAAACCGACCACGCCGGCGATGATCACGGCGACCACCATCAGCTGCACGTCGCCATTCTTGATATGGGTCAGCTCGTGGCCGAGCACGGCCTCGATCTCCTGGTCGTTCAGCGCGTTCAGCAGACCCGTGGTGACCGTGATGGAATACTGCCGCCGGTTCAGGCCGGCCGCGAATGCATTCAGCGCCGGACTGTCCATCACCTTCAGCTTCGGCATCGGGATGCCGCGCGAGATGCAGAGATTTTCCAGGAGATTGTAGAGCCGCGGCTCTTGCTGCCGGGTCACGCTTTCGCCGCCGGTGACGGCATCGATCATGTTCTGGTGGAAGAAATAGGCGATCACGATCCAGGCGACGGCTGCGATCGTCGCCCACGGGAAGGCCGAGACCAGGTCGCGCCAGGCCCGCGCAAGGTAATAGTCGACCGTGCGGCCGCTATCGGTCATCACCTCCGCGACCAGCGCGCCGGCATAGACCAGCACGTAGATCAGCAGGAACAGGCCGGCGAGCAGCAGCATCGAACGAAACTTGTTCGATGCGATGTGCGTGTAGAGACCATAGGCGGCCATGACGGAGCAGCCTCTCGCCGGCGCGCTGTGCGCCTCAGAACTTCACGCTCGGCGCCGTCTCGACTTCGGCGCGGCTGGCGCCGAGGTCGAAGAAATCCTTGCGGGTGAAGCCGAACATGCCGGCGAACAGCGCGGCTGGCATCTGCTGGATGCCGGTGTTGTATTCCTGGACCGCGTTGTTGAAGAAGCGGCGGCTGGCGGCGATCTTGTTCTCGATGTCGGAGAGCTCCGAGGCGAGCTGCTGGAAGTTGGCATTGGCCTTGAGGTCGGGATAGGCCTCCGACAGCGCGATCAGCCGGCCGAGCGCGCCGGAGAGCTGGTTCTCGGCCGCCGAGACCTGGGCCGGCCCCTGCGCCGAGATCGCCGAATTGCGCGCCTTGATGACATCTTCGAGCGTGCCGCGTTCATGGGAAGCGTAGCCCTTCACGGTCTCGACCAGGTTCGGGATCAGGTCGTGGCGCTGCTTGAGCTGCACGTCGATGTCGGCAAAGGCCTGGCCGACCCGCTGGCTGAGCGCGACGAGGCGGTTGTAGGCGCCGAACGCAAACAGCACGAGAAGAACGATGACGCCGATAACGATCCAGCTGGTCGACATGACAGGGCAGCTCCTGATGGATGAGACGGCGGCACCGTAACCCAGGATCGGGGCACAGGGCAGCCCGCCGCGAAGAGGTGGGCACAGGTTGGTCGGGGATGGACGCGAACTGGTTCAACATCGTCGCCCCGCTGGTTCTGCGTCGTCCCGGCGAAGGCCGGGACCCATACGCCGCGGCCCGTGGAAAGGGCGCAAGCGGCGCCGGCTTCGCTTCAAGATCGGGGTCGGGGGTTATGGGTCCCGGCCTTCGCCGGGACGACGAGCGTCGGACATTTGCACCGCATCGCCCCATCGCCAGCGCCGGGCGCTGGCGTAATCGGCTTTGGCGCGGCGTGGGACCCTTGTCACCGATACGTCCTCCGGCGTGCATAGTTTGACCGCGATCTCGACCTTGCCGACGTCCGGCTGCGCCAACACCCGCGACGGCCGTGCGGCCACCGGTGCACGGCTCAGCGCCATATAGGCGAAGCGCTCGTCCTCGAACGGCAGCTCGGCGCCCTTGACCTGCTTGTGCGCGCGCGAGCGTTGCAGGCGTTGCGAGAAATGGCACCAGTCGGGCGCGACCAGCGGGCAGCCGCGGTCATGCGGGCAGGGGGCGGCGACATGCGCGCCGGCGGCGATCAGTCGGCCGCGCAGTGCGATGATCCGCGCGTAGCCTGCGGGGGTGCCGGGTTCGACGACCAGCAGCGTGTCGCGGGTTTTCGACCACAGCGCATCGGCGAGCGCGGTCCGCTCGGTCTCGCCGAGTTCGCCGATCATGTAGCTGGCGACGACGAGGTCGGCGGGGGCGGCCTTGTCGAGCAGGGCGCGGGCCTCGCCGAGTTCGTAGCTGGTGCTGTGCAGCCGTGCACTGTCGCGAAACAATTCCACCGCCAACGTCCGTAGCGCGCCGTTGGCGTCGAGCAGGGTGAAGCCGCGCAGCGGGGCAAAGGTCTCCGCCGCCGCCCAGGTCGCGGTTCCCGGGCCGGCGCCGACATCGAGCAGGCTCGCCGGCGCGAAGTCGGGCCTGATCTCCGCCAGCGCATTCAGGCTTGCGACCACGGCGGCATAGGTCGCAGGCATCCGCGCCAGTGCGTAGGCCAGTGCATCGGTCTCGGTCCTGATCGTCCTTGAGTTGCCGCCTTCGCGATAGGTCCGCGAGATCGCAGCGGCGCGGCCGGCGGCGTCATTGCGCGACAGGCCGACGAGCCGGGCGTTGAGCGCGGCGCGCAGTTCGACAGGGAGATCAGGTGAGGTCATACGACCGATTATCGCACGTCATCGCGAGCGGGGCGACTTGTCCGCCGAAGCCTTTCGGCGAAGGCGGAAGCAATCCATCACCCGCTTGCTGAGGCATGGATTGCTTCGTCGCTACGCTCCTCGCAATGACGACGCTGAGACGCTTGCGCCCAAAAACTCCGTGGCAACCCTACGCCACGTTCTGGTCGAGGATGTCCACTGCGCCTTGCAGGTCGACCGAGACCAGCTGCGACACGCCGCGTTCGGCCATGGTGACGCCGAACAGCCGGTTCATCCGCGCCATCGTGATCGGATTGTGCGTGATGATGATGAAGCGCGTGTCGGTCGAGCCGGTCATTTCATGCAGCAGGCTACAGAACCGTTCGACGTTGTGGTCGTCGAGCGGCGCGTCGACTTCGTCCAGCACGCAGATCGGCGACGGGTTGGTGAGGAACACCGCGAAGATCAGCGAGAGCGCCGTCAGCGCCTGCTCGCCGCCCGAGAGCAGCGACAGCGTCTGCGGCTTCTTGCCGGGCGGCTTGGCGATGATCTCGAGGCCGGCTTCCAGCGGATCGTCGCTCTCGATCAGATGCAGCGCCGCTTCGCCGCCGCCGAACAGCTCGGTGAACAGCCGCTTGAAGTGGTTGTTGACGGTCTCGAACGAGGTCAGCAGCCGCTCGCGGGCTTCGCGGTTGAGGCTCTGGATGCCCTGGCGCAGCCGCTTGATCGCCTCGACCAGGTCGTCGCGTTCGGTGGTCAGCGCAGTGTGCTGGGTCTCGACTTCCTTGAGCTCTTCCTCGGCGCGCAGGTTGACGGCGCCGAGCCGCTCACGGTCGCGGCGCAGCTTCTCGAGCTCTTCCTCGACCTGGCCGACCGGCGGCAGCTCCGCGCCCGGCTCGATCTCGGCCATGGCGACCACCGCGCTCGGCTCGACCTCGAGCATGTCGTGGATCTCGCGCTCGATATCGGCGAGGCGGCGGCGGGTGCCTTCCATGCGTTCCTCGGCGCGCGCGGTGGCCTCGCGGGAATAGGAGAGGGCTTCGAGCGTGGCCTTGGCGACGCGGTCGGTTTCTGCCATCGCGGCTTCGGCGCTTGCCAGCGCATCGGCGGCGATGCGGCGATCGCCCTCGGCGTGCTCGATCTCCGTGATCAGTGCGCTGCGCTTCTCGGCGAACACTTCCGGCGCGTTGGCGAGCTCTTCGCGCTCGATCGACACCTCGGCGATGCGTGCCTCGATCGTCCCGAGCTGCGAGGCGGCGCTGGTCTTGCGGGTCTGCCACTCGTTGCGCTCGGCGAGGATCGCCTGCACGCGGCGGTCGGCGAGCTCGGCCTCACGGGCCAGTGCCTGCGCCTCGGCGCGGACTTGCGCCGCGGCCCGGCGCTGGTTGTCGATCTCGGAGCGCACTGCGGCGAGCTGGGCCTCGGTCTCGACACCCGGCGGCAATTCGGCGAGCGCCGCAGCAGCGCTCTCATGCGCGGCTTCGGCCTCGGCACGGTCGGCGGCAACGCGGCTGTGGGCCTCGGTTAGCGCCGATTTGCGCGCGGCATGGCGATTGATCTCGCGCTCGGTCGCGGCATGGCGCTCGCGCGCGGCATCGGTCTCGCGCCGGGCGGCGCGCACGGCTTCGCGCGAGGCGCCCTCGGCTGCCGCGGCAGAGCGCAGTTCTTCCTCGGCCGTCTCCAGCGCCTGGCGCTTGGCGGCAGCATCGATGCGGGCCTGTTCCAGCTCATGCTCGATGTCGACCAGGCGGGCGCGCTCGGCGAGGCGGCGGGCTGCGCCGGTCGGGGCATGCGCGTCGGCGACGAAGCCATCCCAGCGCCAGACGTCGCCTTCGAGCGACACCAGCCGCTGGCCGGTCTTCAGCTGCGACACCAGTGCGGCGCCGCGCTCCTTGGCGATCACGCCGATCTGCGCGAGGCGGCGCGCCAGTTCCGGCGGGGCCTGGACGTGATCGGCCAGCCGCTCGACGCCATCGGGCAGCGCAGGATCCTCGGCAGCTTCGCCGACATTGGTCCAGCGCATCGGCGCCGAGGAATCCACCGGCGCATCGAGGTCGTCGCCGAGCACGGCGCCGATCGCCTTCTCATACCCCTTGGCGACGGTGATGCCGTCGATGATCGGCGGCCACAGATTCTTGGTTTCGCTGGTGACCAGCTTGGAGATGGTGCGGGCTTCGGTCTCGAGCCGCTGCACGCGCTTCTCCGCCTCGGCGAGCGGATTGCGGGAGGCTTCCAGCGTCTGCCGCGCGGCGGCGTGATGCGCCTCGCTGGACTGCACGGCGGCCTCGGATTCGGCGAGCGTCTGCTGCGCCATCTCCATGGCGGCGGCGAGCGCGTCGATGTCGCCGAGATTGCCGGTCTCCTGTGCGAGCTTGGACTCCTCGGCCTGGACGCTGGCGATCTCCTGATCCAGCCGCGCCAGCCGATCGCGATGGGTGCGGACGCCGGCTTCGAGCTGGTTGCGCTTGGCGGTGAGATCGGCGAGCTGCGTGGTCAGCTCGGAGAACTGGCGCTCGGTGGCGGCCAGGATCTCCTCGGCCTCCGAGACGCGCTCGTCGACGCCGGAGCGCTTCTCGACCCGCGACTTGATCTCTTCCTTCAGTTCCGCGTCTTCGGTGTCGAGGCGCTGCAACGCGATGTCGGCGTCGGAGGTCTGCTGCTGCTCGCGCGCGATGTCCTGGGCGAACTGGGTGAGGCGGCGGTCGAGCTCGCCGACGCGCTCCTTGGCACGCTGCTCCTCGCGGTCGAGCATCTCGCGCGCATTGGTCAGGCGCTGTAGGCCGGCGGCGGCGCGCGCCTCGGCATCGCGCAGCGCCGGCAGTTCGGTGGCACGGATCGCCTGGATGCGCGCGGCTTCGGCCTGATGCTGGGTGCGCTCGGCCATCTCGCGCACGGCGAGATCATGGTTCTGCGCGGCGTCGTTGACGTCGGCATTGGCCCCGATCCAGCGCAGGTGGAACAGCATGGCTTCGGACTTGCGCACCTTGGCCGCGACCTCGCGATAGCGGATCGCCTGGCGGGCCTGCTTCTTCAGGCCTTCCATCTGGCCGGTGAGCTGGCCGATCACGTCCTCGACGCGGGTCAGGTTGGTTTCGGCCGCCTTGAGCCGCAGTTCCGCCTCGTGACGGCGGGCATGCAGACCGGCCACGCCGGCGGCGTCTTCCAGCACGCGGCGGCGCTGCTCCGGCTTGGCCTGGATGATCTCGCCGATCTTGCCCTGGTGGACCAGGGCCGGAGAACGCGCGCCGGTGGCGGCGTCGGCGAACAGGATCTGCACGTCGCGGGCGCGCACGTCGCGGCCATTGATACGATAGACCGAGCCAGCCTCGCGCTCGATGCGGCGGGAGATTTCGAGCAGCTGGCTGTCGTTGACGGCGGCCGGCGCCGAGCGATCGGAATTGTCGATCGTCATCACGACTTCGGCGTGGTTGCGCGCCGGACGGTTGCCGGAACCGGCGAAGATCACTGCATCCATGTCGGCGGCGCGCAGCGATTTGTGCGAGGTCTCGCCCATCGCCCAGCGCAGCGCTTCGACGAGATTGGATTTGCCGCAGCCGTTCGGTCCGACGACGCCGGTCAGGCCCGGCTCGATCATGAAATCGGTGGGTTCAACGAACGACTTGAAACCGTGCAGGCGGAGGCGCGTGAGCTTCATGTACACAAATCTCGCTTGGCCGGGCGCGAATCTCCCTGCCGTGACAGTACCATGGATGGCAATGTCGGTGTCTGGGGTGAATAGCTGCGTGCAGCTCTCATGAGCGGCGACAATGGCGATGCCCGCGCGTCAGGGCAACCGCTTGACCCAGCTTTTCCCAAGGGATTTGCAGGGGTTTTGCCCTCGCTGCACGTCCCTGAAGATTCGCATCGCGCGAATCAGGTTTTCAACAACGAAATAATGCGACCGCTGCATGCCGTGATCGCAAGTCATCCACAACTATCGTGCCCGGCGCGAACGCGGGGCACGATGACGTCGGATTCGGAAGGCGCGTGATCAGCTCTTCAGCAGCGGGTCGATGTGCTTGCTGAATTCCTCGAACGAGGTCTCGCCCTTCAGCACTTCGCCATTGATGAAGAAGGTCGGCGTCGAATTCACCTTCAGCACCTCGTTGGCGTACTTCTGGTCGGCGGCGATCTTGTCGAGCAGCTTCTGATCCTTCAGGCAGTCCTCGACCTGCTGCTGGCTAAGGCCAGCCTGCTTGCCGATCCGGGTCAGCGTCTCGGTGGTGTTCTTCATCACCCAGTCGTTCTGCTGGCGGAACAGCAGGTCGATCACGGTGAAGTATTTCGGCGCGTCGTCCTTGGCGATGCAGCGCGCCAGCATCGAGCCGGCGGCGGCCTTGATGTCGAGCGGGAATTCGCGGAACACGTAACGGACCTTGCCGCTGTCGATGTAGGTCGACTTGATCTTCGGGAACACGGTCTCATTGAAATTGGCGCAATGCGGGCAGGTCATTGAGGCGTATTCGACGATCGTCACCTTGGCGTCCTGCGGGCCGAGGCCCATGTCCGGCAGCGACTGCGGCTTGGCGACCTCGGCGGCGGTCTGCGCGAATGCGTCCGAGATCAGGCGCAGCGGCGACAGGCCGGCGAGGGCGGCCAGGCCGGTCAGCGAGAGAGCGGTGTTGAAAGCGCGGCGCGTGATGATCAAGGTCAGCTCCCGGATTGGCGCGTTCACGCCAGAATGAAGGGGTCCCGAAAAGAAGCCTTCGCTAGCTTGAAACGACCATTGTGGCAATGCCGGGGACTTGCGGCAGCGCCATCGAAAAGCGTCAATTTCGCTTGATCGTGGCGCCCAGCCGGGCCAGCGCCGCGCGCAGCTCGTCGTCCTCCACGGCGGCGAGGTTTGCCGCCTCCCGGGCCACGCTCTTGGCGTCAGGCGGGCGCGGCCGCGCCGGGCGGCTGCGGCGCGACAGCGGGGCCTGCCGGATGGTCAGGCGGCCGACCGCGTGCCAGCCGAAGAACCGGTTGACCCGTTCCAGGATGACGTCGGAGGAATGCTGGATCTCCAGCGCCATCGGCCCCTCGACCCGCAGCACCAGCGTCGCCGGCTCCTGCGGCTGCCCTTCGACGGGGCGCGGCCATTGTATCTTCATGGGCTCGCAATAGGGCGCGATCCGGTCGCCGGCGATCTCGGTCCAGCGCGTCACCAGTTCGCGCGCGGCAAAGCCCTGCTTGGCATAGGCGTCCTTGAAGACGTCGCTGAGCAGGATCGACAGGGGCTTTGCGCTGATCGGGCCGGGTTTGGACATGGGAGGGTTATAGTGCGGTGGCGACGCCGCTGAAACCGTGTTCATCAATGTGGTGACGCTTCCGGGCCACGCAAAGAAAGACGTGGATGCCCGGGTCGAGCCCGGGCATGACGTGGTGGGATTTGCCTTAAGATACGTCCATGAGCTCTCGCACGGCCGCCATGACCAAATCGACCGAACAGCCCGCCGATCGCCCGGCGCGGCTGCTTGCGTGGTATGACCGGCATCGCCGGACGCTGCCGTGGCGCGCGAAGGCCGGGGAGCGGGCGGATCCGTACCGGGTGTGGCTGTCGGAGATCATGCTGCAGCAGACCACGGTGCGGGCGGTCGGGCCGTATTTCGAGAAGTTCCTGGCGCGCTGGCCAGACGTCACCGCGCTCGGCCGCGCGTCGCTTGACGATGTCCTGAGGATGTGGGCCGGGCTCGGCTATTATTCACGGGCGCGCAATTTGCACGCCTGCGCGGTCGCGGTGCTAGGCGATCATGCCGGGGCTTTTCCGGACACCGAAGAGGGCCTGCGCGAGTTGCCCGGGATCGGGCCCTACACCGCGGCTGCGATCGCCGCGATCGCATTCGACCGCCGCACCATGCCGGTGGACGGCAATATCGAGCGCGTGGTCAGCCGGCTCTACGCCATCGAGGAGGCGCTGCCGCAGGCCAAGCCGCTGATCAAGGAGATGGCCGCGACGTTGCTTGGCCCGGCGCGTGCCGGCGACAGTGCGCAGGCATTGATGGATCTGGGCGCCACGATCTGCACGCCGAAGAAACCGGCCTGTGCATTATGTCCGCTGAATAACGATTGCGCCGGCCGCATCCGCGGCGACCAGGAGACATTTCCGCGCAAGGCGCCGAAAAAGACCGGGACGCTGCGCCGTGGCGCCGCCTTCGTGGTGACGCGGGGCAGCGAACTGCTGGTGCGCTCGCGCCCGGAAAAGGGCCTGCTCGGCGGAATGACCGAAGTGCCGGGATCGCAATGGCTGGCCGGGCAGGAGGAGGCCGCCGCGCTGGCGCAGGCCCCGGAGCTCAGGGGCGTCATACGCTGGCACCGCAAGGCCGGCATCGTCAGCCACGTCTTCACCCACTTCCCGCTCGAACTCGTCGTCTACACCGCCAGTGTGCCGCCGCGGACCCGCGCGCCGGAGGGCATGCGCTGGGTGCCGGTGGCAACCCTCGATGGCGAGGCGTTTCCGAATGTGATGCGCAAGGTGGTCGCCCACGGCCTCGATCTCTGACCTGCTGACACCATGCTGGCAGCAGCGACCGGCTACGACCTCCGTCACAACGGAGGCCGCCATGATCGCAACCGCGCTCGACCAGATTCCGAAACCGCCCTGTGCCAAATTGCTGGGATGGCAGCTTGTCGATGCCCGCCCGCAGGACGGCTGGATCAAGATCGTCTTCGACGGCAAGCCGGAGTTCTGCAATCCCGCCGGCTTCGTCCAGGGCGGCATGCTGTCCTCGATGCTCGACGACACGATGGGGCCGGCGGTGTTCGTGATGACCGAGGGCAGGCTGTTCACCACGACCATCTCGATGACCGTGAACTTCCTGGCGCCGGCCAAGCCCGGACCGATCACCGGCGAGGCGACGGTGACCCAGCTCGGCAAGACCATCGCCTTCGTCGAGGGCCGGCTCACCGCCGCCGACGGCACCTTGCTCGCGACCGCGAGCAGCAGCATCCGCCTGGTGGAAGCGGCGCGGGTGCTGCGGTAGCGCCACTTGCGCTCCACCCAATTCCGTCACGCTGAGGAGCGCGGATCTCGCGCGCGTCTCGAAGGGTCGACGGCCACCGGCCGGGCCGTGCATCCTTCGAGACGCGCTACGCGCTCCTCAGGATGACGGGGATAGATTGTATGAGCCCGCCCGCTGCACGATCGGCGGCTTGGCGTTCAGGCCCTCGACCTGGAAGCCGGCGACGCGCTTGTAGTTGGCAGCGATGTCTTCCAGCTCCTGTTGCGACAGCACCTCGGTGACGATCCTGAAGCCATCGGGCGCGCGCTCTTCGACCAGCTGCATCACCTGTTCCGGGCCGTTGCGGCGGTTCAGCATCACGAGATCGGTCGTCGCCGGCCGCCGCTCGGCCTCATAGGCTGACAGCGCCGCCTGCGTCGGGCCATGCGCCAGGATCTCGCGCGTCAGCGTGCGCGCATCCAGGATGGCCTGCGAGGCGCCGTTGGAGCCGATCGGGTACATCGGATGCGCGGCGTCGCCCATCAGCGTGACGCGGCCGAAGGTCCATTGCGGGATCGGATCGCGATCGACCAGCGGATATTCGTAGGCATGCGGGCAGTTCCGGATCAGGCCGGGCACGTCGAGCCAGTCGAAGTTCCAGGTCTCGAACCAGGGCAGGAACTCGTCGAGCTTCGCAGTGCGGTTATAGTCCTCGCGGCGCCATTGATAGGTCGGCGGCATGTGCCGCTCGGCGACCCAGTTGATGTCGAACTTGCCGTCGGCGCCGGCCTCCTTCGAGATCGGGTAGCAGACGAATTTCAATGTCTCGTGCCCGGCCATGATCATGGTGCGGCCGGTCAGGAAGGCGTTCGCCCGCGTGATGCCGCGCCACAGGATGCGGCCGTTCCAGATCGGCGGACCCTCCTGCGGATAGAGCTTCTCGCGCACCGCCGAATGGATGCCGTCGGCGGCGATCAGCACCGCGCCGTCATGGCTGTCCGCCGGCTTGCCGGTTGCCTTGTCGATGAACTCGGCGCGGACACCGTCGGCGGTCTCGGTCCAGCCGGTGAGGTGATGGCTGGTCAGGATGTTGTCGCGTCCCAGCCGTTCGGTGGCGGCATCAAGCAGCAGTTGCTGCAAGCGGCCGCGATGGATCGAGAATTGCGGCCATTTGTAGCCGGCCTCGAGCCCGCGTGGTTCGCTCCAGATCGGCTTGCCGTGCTTGGAGAAATAGGCGAGCTCGCGCGTGCGCACGGCGGTCGCGTCGAGCACGTCGTGGAGGCCGAGCTCGATCAGTTCGCGCACCGCATGCGGCAGCACGTTGATGCCGACGCCGAGCGGCCGCAGCTCCGGCACGCTTTCGAACACGCGGCAGGGCACGCCGATCTGATGCAGGCTGAGCGCCAGCGTCAGCCCGCCAATTCCGCCACCTGCAATGAGTACAGTCATGAAAGGCCCTCTCGATTGGCCATGGTCTTCGCATGGCGGCCCCGCCGCGGGCAAGTCCGCGGCACCGCGCGGGGTGGACGGCGAGGGGTGGTGCCGCTAACGTCCGCCGCATCTCATAAAAAGGCAACGGCCGGGTTCGCCACGAACCGACAAGGCCCGCAGAGGACAACGACATGCTCAAGCTCTACACCGCCCCCGGCACCTGTGCGCTCGCCTCCCACATCGCGCTGGCCGAAGCCGGCGCGCCCTATACGGTCGAGCGGCTCGACTTCAAGAACAACCAGCAGAACAGCCCGGAATATCTCAAGATCAATCCGAAGGGCCGGGTGCCGACGCTGGTGACCGAGCACGGCGTGCTGACCGAGACGCCGGCGATGCTGGCCTATATCGCGCAGACCTATCCGCAGGCGAAGCTTGCGCCGCTCGACGACGCCTTCGCATTCGCCCGGCTACAGTCGTTCAATTCCTATCTCTGCTCGACGGTGCATGTCTGTCACGCCCACAAGATGCGTGGCGCGCGCTGGGCGACCCAGGAGAGCTCGTTCGCCGACATGAAGGCGATGATCCCGAAGACCATGGGCGCCTGCTTCAACCTGATCGAGCGCGACATGCTCAGGGGGCCGTGGGTGATGGGCGAGAACTACACCGTCGGCGATGCCTATCTCTACACGCTCACCCTCTGGCTCGACGGCGACGGTGTCGACATCGCGACCTTGCCCAAGGTCAAGGCGCACCGCGCGGCGATGGAGAGCCGCCCGGCGGTGCAGAAGGTGCTGGCGGAGCAGAGGGCGTAGGGCGGAGCGGTCGTCATACCTCGTTGTCGTCCCGGCGAAGGCCGGGACCCATAACCACCACTGCTAGACGTTTGACAGGGCTGTGGCCCGGCGTCGTGCCATACGAAGATTTGGGGTTATGGGTCCCGGCCTTCGCCGGGACGACGTGAGGATAAAGTTAGGACCTCTACACCTTCCCCGTCTCCAACTCCCGTCCGGTCTCCAGCATCAGCTTGCGCAGCCAGATCGAGCCCGGGTCCATCTGCGCCCGGGTCGGGTAGAACATGTACTGCTCGTCGATCCCGGGATCGAGCGGCGGCGTCACGATCATCAGCGACAATTGCTTCGACAGCGCCGCGATCAGCCGGTGCGGCACGAAGGCGACGAGGTCGGTGCGTGCGGTGACGTGCAGCGCCTCGATATAGCCCGGCACCACCAGCGCGATCCGCCGCTCGATGCCCTTGGCGCGCAGCCAGGTGTCGATCAGATCCTCGTTGTGGCCGCGGATGATCACGGCGACATGGCGTGCGGCGAGGAACGCCTCGCGCTTCCTGAGCTTGGTGCCGACGGGATGGCCGCGGCGCACCGCGAGCGCATCGATGTCGGTGTAGAGCCGCTGGCGGTGAAAGCCCTTGAAGGAGTTGCCGATCGAGATCACGAGATCGATGGTGCGGGCGAAGTCCGGCGTGAAGATCGTCGAGCTCCGCCACGGTACCACGTCGATGGTGACGTTCGGCGCCAGCCGGGTCACCTTCTCCATCAGCCGCGGCATCAGGAGCTCGACCGCGAGGTCGGGCATCATCAGGCGGAAGTGCCGGTCGCTGCGTGCGGCGTCGAAATCGTCCGCCACGAACAGCGTGCGCACCTGGTCGAGCGCCTGCGCCAGCGGCGAGCGCAGCGCCTGTGCCCGCGGCGTCAGCTCCATCCGGGCGCCGTTGCGCACCAGCAGCGGATCGCCGATCAGGTCGCGCAGCCGCTGCAACGCATGGCTGGTCGCCGGCTGCGATAGGTTGAGCCGCAGCGCGGCGCGGCTGACGCTGCCGTCGCGCAGCAGCGCGTCGAGCGCGACCAGCAGATTGAGGTCAAGCGAATTCAAATTCATCAGGTGAATATATATCATACCACCTATCGATTGGAAGAATGCGCGTCGCCGCCGCAGGATTGGTGGGCACGGCGTTTCACGCGAAGCGCCTCGATGTCAGCCAATCAATCACAGGAGACGCGCCATGAGCGCAGCCGACAACAAGAAACTGGTGCAGCAGATGTTTACCGTCGCCGGCGATCCCGACCCGGCGGTGCGCGAGAAATCGTTGTTCATAGCAACCCTCGCCGATGACGCGATCTGGACCGTGACCGGGCAATATTCCTGGTCGCGCACCTTCACCGGCAAGCCGTCGATCCTGAAGGATTTGCTCGGCCATGTCCGTTCGAGGCTGACGGAGCGCGGCCGCACCGTCGCCAACCGCATCGTTGCCGACGGTGACATCGTGGTGGTCGAAGCCAAGGGCAACAGTCTCACCAAGGAAGGCCGGCGCTACGACAACGACTATTGCCTGGTGCTCCGCTTCGACGGCGGTCGGATCAAGGAGGTGCGGGAATATTGCGACTCGGTCTTGACCGAGAGGGCGCTCGGTCCGTTTCCGTCGACCGAGGTTCGCGCGGCGGGTTGAGCCGTTGGCGGCCGCGTTGGCGGCACTGGTCTGGTTCAGGCAATGGCGCGAGAACCGGCGTTCGTGGCGGCGGCTCGCTGCGATGAGCGAGCGGGAGTTGCAGGACATCGGCGTCTGCGGCGCCGATGTCTCTCATCATCGCCGGCGCGATCACGGCCTGTACTGGCCGCCGTAGCGAAAATGCGCGGGGTGAGCGACGCGTCCGCGCGCCCACCCCGCGCAGCATCGGGGACTGCTTACGCCACCTTGTTCTTGAGGTGGCCGAACATGATGCCGCGGGCTTCGTCGTCCATCTCGGCCTTGAAGCTGTGCTTGTCCTTCAGCGCGATGGCGCGAGCCGCGGCCGGCCGCGCCGAGATCTCGTCGACCAGGCGCTTCACGTTGGGATATTTCGCGTAGTTCTCCTCGCCGAGCACGAACGGCGCCATCCGCGCCCAGCCCCAGAACGCCATGTCGACGATCGTGTAGCTGTCGCCGACCATGTAGCGGGACTTCGCGAGGTGATCGTCGAGGATCTTGTAGTGGCGGTTCGCCTCGTACTGGTAACGATTGTTGGCGTAGTCGAGGTCCTTCGGCGCGAAATGCTTGAAGTGCACGGCCTGGCCGGAATACGGGCCGAGGCCGGTCGCGATGAACATCAGCCAGGACAGCGTCGCGGCGCGGTTGGCCGGGGTGTTGGCGGGCAGGAATTTGCCGTTCTCCTCGGCGAGGTAAAGCAGGATGGCGTTGCTATCGAATACCAGCACGCCGTCATCGTCGATCGCCGGCACCTTGCCGTTCGGGTTGACCTTCAGGAACTCCGGCGCGAACTGCTCACCTTTGCGGGTGTCGACCGGGATCGCCTCGAACGGCAGGCCGGATTCTTCCAGGAAGAGCGCAACCTTGTTCGGGTTCGGTGCGCCATTGAAATAGAATTTGATCATGAAGGGGACTCCCTTGGTTCTTGTGGCCGGCGAGATCGGGACACGGCGGGAAAAGCCGTAGCGTCCCTCATGCGCAAAATTCGCTGCACGGCGCAAGCGACGAGTTTGTGAAGCAGGGGCGCGCAGCGCGCGGGTCGGCGGGCGTCATCTTTCTCCATGCGTCGGGCCGCCGCCAAGCGGCGAGCCCTCCGATGCGCAATCGCGCATCGGGGAATGACGAGTGGAGAGTCAGTGCGGCTTGCTCAGCCCGCCGCCATCTCGGAGCGGATCTCGGCACGCAGCTCGTCGATCAGCCTGAGGCCGGTCTTGGTCTCGACGTGCCAGAAGGTCCAGCCGTTGCAGGCGCCGGCGCCCTGCGCGACCGCGCCGATGCGGTGGATCGAGCCGACCTTGTCGCCGAGCATGATGGCGCCGTCGGCGCGCACCAGCGCGCCATGGCGCTTCTTGGCGTCGACCAATTTGGTACCGGGTACGATCATGCCGCGCTCGATCAGTTCGGAGAATGCCACGCGGGGCGCCTCGCGCGCGGTCATGAACGGGGCGAGCGTCGCCTCCGGCAGCGGTTCGATCGCGGCGATGCGGGCTTCGGCTGCGGCGGCATAGGTTCGGTCGCGCTCGAAGCCGATATAGTTGCGGCCGAGGCGCTTGGCGACGGCGCCGGTGGTGCCGGTGCCGTTGAACGGATCGATCACGAGGTCGCCGGGCTTCGACGACGACAGCAGCACGCGGGCGAGCAGCTGCTCGGGCTTCTGGGTCGGATGCACCTTCTTGCCGTCGTCGCCCTTCAGGCGCTCCTCACCGGTGCACAGCGGGATCAGCCAGTCGGAGCGCGCCTGCACGTCCTCGTTGGAGGCCTTCAGCGCTTCATAGTTGAAGGTGTAGCCCTTGGCCTTCTCGTCGCGCGCGGCCCAGATCATGGTCTCGTGCGCGTTGGTGAAGCGGCGGCCGCGGAAATTCGGCATCGGATTCGACTTGCGCCACACGATGTCGTTCAGGAGCCAGAAGCCGAGGTCCTGCATGATGGCGCCGACGCGGAAGATGTTGTGATAGGAGCCGATCACCCACAGCGTGGCCGACGGTTTCATCACGCGGCGGCAGGCCAGGAGCCAGGCGCGGGTGAAATCATCATAGGCGGCGAACGACGAGAACTTGTCCCAGTCGTCGTTGACGGCATCGACATGCGACTCGTCGGGACGCTTGAGATCGCCCTTGAGCTGCAGATTGTAGGGAGGGTCGGCGAACACCAGGTCGACCGAGCCGGCCTGAAGCTTCGACAACTCGGCCACGCAATCGCCAATGACGATGTGGCTCGACGGGGCACTCTCAAATTTAGTGCGGGGCGCCCTTGCAGACGCCCCGCGACGCGACACTACCATGACTCAAGAACTCTGACTCAGGCGACGCTGTCGGCGACGCGGGACTAAACAACCGACTGGCGCCACATTGACCCGGCAAAGTAAAAATCGACTTAATTGGAAATGTTCATGCAAAAGATTGCAGCAGCTTTTGCGTGAGGTGGCGCAATGCGGTTGGCGTTGTGCTGCAACATCAGCGCGTTC
>NZ_DDOP01000100.1:0-48367 GCF_002341725.1 Bradyrhizobium sp. UBA2491 | reverse complement strand
CGGGCTAGGCAATTTTTGCCGGGCAGGATATTGATTAACAGAACGGAAATTTTAAGTTGGTGTGTCCCGCATTGGGGCGCCGACTGGAATAAAGGGAAACCGCCATGCGCTATGATGATTTCCGCCGCAGCGACGATATCGAAGACCGTCGCGACGACAGCGGAGGGGGCGGTGGTGGCGGCGGCTTCGGCATTCCGATGGGCGGCGGTGGCGGGCTCGGCATCGGCACCGTGATCGTGCTCGGCCTGCTCGGCTATGCGTTCGGCATCGATCCGCGCATCCTGATCGGCGGCGCCGAGATTCTCACCGGCGGTGGCCAGGCGCCGACCTATCAGACCGATCGGCAGTCATCGGGCGGCCAGGCCAAGCGCGGCGCGCCGACCGACGAGATGGGCAGCATGATCGCCGGCATCCTCGGCGAGATCGACGATCGCTGGAGCGAGATCTTCCAGGCCTCGGGCCAGAGCTACACCGGCCCGAAGATCGTGCTGTTCCGCAACGCCACCAATGGCGGCCGCTGCGGCATGGCGCAGTCGGCGATGGGACCGTTTTATTGTCCGCCGGACAAGACCATCTTCCTCGACACCGGTTTCTTCCGCGAGGTCGAGACGCGCTTCCGCGGCTGCTCGGGCAACGCCTGCAAATTCACCGCGGCCTATATCATCGCGCATGAAGCCGGCCATCATATCCAGAACCTGCTCGGCATCATCCCGCGTGTGAACCGGTTGCAGCAGCAGGCCGGCAGCAAGGCCGAGGCCAACGCGTTGCAGGTCAAGGTCGAGTTGCAGGCCGATTGCCTCTCCGGCGTCTGGGTCAACCGCGAGGAGAAGAAGCGGCCCGGCTTCCTCGAGGCCGGCGACATCGACGCCGCGCTGACCACGGCGAATGCGATCGGCGACGACACGCTGCAACGCCAGGCCACCGGCCGGGTGGTGCCGGATTCCTTCACCCACGGCTCCGCCGCGCAGCGCAAGCAATGGTTCATGACCGGCTACCAGCAGGGCACCGTGCAGGCCTGCAACACGTTTGCCGGCGGGTAGCCCGGCAGCTTTTCGGCAGCGCGACATCTATAGTGGCGTGCTGCTCGGTGGCGTCATCCTGAGGTGCTCGCCCGCTTGGCGAGCCTCGAAGGATGACGGAGCCCGTGGCCCATCCTTCGAGGCGCACTGCGCGCGCACCTCGGGATGACGTCCGTGTGTGAGGTGCACGATGTCTTCGATCGACGAATCCAAATCATTCATCCCGCTCAACATCGCGGTGCTGACGATTTCCGACACCCGCTCGCTGGCGGATGACAAGTCGGGCACCACGTTGGCCGACCGCCTGACCGCAGCCGGCCACAAGCTCGCGGCGCGCGAGATCGTCACCGACGACGTCGAGGCGATCCGCGCCGTGATCCGGCGCTGGATCGCCGACGCGGGCGTCGATGCGGTCATCACGACGGGCGGCACCGGCTTCACCGGCCGCGACGTGACGCCGGAGGCGGTCGAGCCGCTGTTCGAGAAGCGAATGGACGGCTTTTCGATCGCCTTCCACATGCTGAGCCACGCCAAGATCGGGGCGTCGACGATCCAGAGCCGGGCCACCGCCGGCGTCGCGGGCGCGACCTTCATCTTCTGCCTGCCCGGTTCGCCCGGCGCCTGCCGCGACGGCTGGGACGGAATCCTGGCCGCGCAGCTCGACTACCGCACGCGGCCCTGCAACTTCGTCGAGATCATGCCGCGGCTCGACGAGCACCTGCGCCGCCCGAAGGCGCAGGGGGCAAGCGCGTAAGCATTATCCCGTCATTCCGGGGCATCGCGCAGCGATGAGCCCGGAATCTATCGCCCCGCATAATTTGCGGCGAAATGGATTCCGGGCTCGCGCTTCGCGCGCCCCGGAATGACGAGGGAGGGGGCGCTTACAACTCCAGCTCCCAGGTCTCGCCGACCAGGTCGACGCCGAAGCTGTGGTGCTTCTCTTCCTTGACGCGCTGGAAGCCGGCGCGGGCGTAGATGCCGCGTGCGGCGAGCAGGATGCTCTGGGTCCACAGCGTCATCTTCTTGTAGCCCTTCTCGCGCGCGGAGCGGATGCATTGCTCGACCAGGGCGCGGCCGACGCCGAGGCCGCGCGCCTTGTCCTCGACCAGCAGCAACCGCAGCTTCGCGACACCCTCGCCGCCATTGACCAGGAAGACCGAGCCGACCGGCTCGCCGTCGATCTCCGCGATCCAGCAATGCTCGCGAGCCAGATCGAACGATCGCAGGAATTGCGCGCAGATCTCGGCCACCAGCGCCTCGTAGCTGATGTCCCAGCCATATTCCTCCGCATAGGCCTGTCCCTGTCGCGAGACCACCCAGCCCATGTCGCCGACGCGGTGGCTGCGCAGCAGGAAGCCGACCGGTTTTTCGGCCACTGGCTCCAGCGACCGCTCGATCGTGCCCATGGCGCGCACCACGGCTGCGCGCCGGTCGCCGTCGATCTGCTTCAACAAGGCTGCGACCTCGCTGCGCGAACGGCTGTCGAGGTCGGCGGCCGCCGCGCGGCCCTTGGCGGTCAGCGCCACCTCGTTGACCCGCTTGTCCGCCTTCGACGGCTTGCGGGTCACGATCTGCCGGCGTTGCAACGCCGCCAGCGTCCGGCTGACGAAGCCGGCATCGAGGTCGAGATCGCGCACCAGGTCGGTCGCAGTGCAGTCGGCACGATGCGCGAGCTCATAGATGATCCGCGCTTCCTGCAAGGTGAACGCGGAATGCAGCAGCTTCGGCTCGATGATGCCGAGCTTGCGGGTGTAGAACCGGCTGAAGCCGCGCACCGCGGCGACCTGGCTCTCGAGGGCTGTGTCATAGGAATTTGATTTCATCAAACATATTATTTGACGGAATCAAGTAATATGCAAGCGCATTTACGCGACCATGATCCGGCTGCGCAGCATGGTGCGCGAGGAGCGGCCGAGCCGGCGCAGCAGGCGGGCCTCGGAGCGACGGGCATCCGGGCGATAGCCGCCGATCCGCTCGTAATGGTCGCGCGCGATCAGCAGCCCCTGTTCGGCCGAGGGCCCCGCGAGCATCCGGGCGACGAATTTGAGGCCGTCGCGCAGGCCGGGGTCGGAGTAGGGCGCGCGGGCATAGCGGAAGATGCCGGCGCGATCCTTGCCGCTCGCCGCCACCATCTGGATGAACTGGGTGGTCTCCTCGATCCAGCCGGCATCGAGCACGGCGCCCGGATGCAGGAACATCAGCCAGGGCGAGCGCGCCTGCTTGGCACCGGCAGCGAGGGCTGCGGCGCGGGTGCCCTCGAAGCGCACGAAGCGGCAGCCGGCGACGTCGGCGACGCGCTCCATGATGTCGGTGTTGGTGCGGTCGACCAGCAAGACTTCGCGGATGATTCCCGCGGCTGCGCCCGGCACCAGCGCCGCCAGGGTTGCGACCGCGGTGCGCTCGACCCCGTCGGTCGGAATGATCACGCTCAGCATGATTTGAGGCTTCGGTGGCTCAAACGATTGGAGAACTCCGGTCGTGTTATCACCTTGTCATATTCAAAGCAGCCTGTTCGGCTGTAGAATTTTGCAGCACTGTTCTGTGGAATTTCTGCGCTCGTGTTCTTGATTTGTTCTTTGGCTGTGTTAGCTTCAAAGCATGAGCCGAGCATCCTCTCATGCCCTCAAGCACCCGCCGGTAACGGCGCCCTCCGATAACCCGGCGGGTGCACCTTCCCCGTTTCCCGAACTTGCGGTCGCGATCGAGCGCGAGCGGCGGCGCGGCCGCGGCGCGCAGTCCAACGCCAGCGGCCGCTATGAGGCCGAGGCGCGGACGGCCTTCGACGACGGCTGGCAGAGCCTCGACGACCTGCCGCCGTTTCAGACCAGCGTGGCGATCGACACTTCGCGCAAGGTGATCACCCGCAACGACTCGCCCGATATCGGCTTCGACCGATCGATCAATCCCTATCGCGGCTGCGAGCATGGTTGTGTCTATTGCTTCGCGCGGCCGACCCACGCCTATCTCGGCCTGTCGCCGGGGCTCGACTTCGAGTCGAAACTGTTCGCCAAGCCGGATGCGCCGGCGCTGCTCGAGAAGGAGCTGGCGGCGCCGGATTACGAAGCGCGGATGATCGCGATCGGCACCAACACCGATCCCTACCAGCCGATCGAGCGCGAGCGGAAGATCATGCGTGGCATCCTCGAGGTACTGGAGCGCGCCGGCCATCCGGTTGGCATCGTCACCAAATCGGCGCTGGTGACCCGTGACATCGACATCCTGGCGCGGATGGCCAAGCGCAACCTCGCCAAGGTCGCGCTGTCGGTAACGTCGCTCGACCCGAAGCTCGCCCGCACCATGGAGCCGCGCGCTTCGACCCCGCCGAAACGGCTCGAGGCTATCAAGCGGCTCACCGAGGCCGGCATCCCGACCACGGTGATGGTCGCGCCCGTGATCCCGGCGCTGAACGATTCCGAGATCGAACGCATCCTCGATGCGGCTGCCCACGCCGGCGCGAAGGAGGCGAGCTACGTGCTGCTGCGGCTGCCACTCGAGGTCCGTGACCTGTTCCGCGAATGGCTGATGGCGAACTATCCCGATCGCTACCGTCACGTCTTCACGCTGATCCGCGACATGCGGGGCGGCCGCGACTACGATTCGCAATGGGGCACGCGGATGAAGGGCACCGGCCCGATGGCCTGGATGATCGGCCGCCGCTTCGAGATCGCCTGCGAAAAGCTCGGCCTCAACAAGCGGCGCACCAAGCTGACCACGGATCACTTCGCCAAGCCGAAGCGCAATGGCCAGCAACTGAGTTTGTTCTGATGCCACGGGCGTCATTGCGAGGAGCCAACGGGTCCGCGCGGAGCGCGGCCCGATGACAGGCGCCGCGACGAAGCAATCCACGCTTCGCCATATGAGGTACGATGGATTGCTTCGCTTTCGCTCACAATGACGGGAAAGGTAAACATGAGTAACGCCCCGACCGCGCGCTTCACCGTCCTCACGCTCGGCGTCAGCGACATGCGCGCCAGCATCGCTTTCTACGAGTCGCTCGGCTTCATCAGGAAGATGCGCGCGACCGGCGAGGAGGTCGCGTTCTTCGAGACCGGCGGCACCGTGCTCGGGCTGTTCCCGTGGCATCTGCTGGCCGCCGATGCCGGGCTGCCGGATCAGCCGCGGCCATCGGCGTTCCGCGGCGTTGCGATCGCCTGGAACTGCAACGACGACACCGAGGTCGATCGTGTGATGGCGTTCGCGCTGTCGAAAGGCGCCAAGCTGCTGAAGCCCGCGCAGCCCACCAGCTATGGCGGCTATTGCGGATATTTCGGCGATCCCGACGGTCACGCTTGGGAAGTGGTGCGAGCGCCGGGCTTCGCGGTTATCGAGAACGGGCGGGTGTCGATCCCCGACTAAGCATGATCCGGAAAAGTGCGAAGCGGTTTTCCGAAAAGATCATGCGCAAACAAGAGGCTGAAGTGAGATGACGTTTCGACCTCATCTCGCTTTGGCGCGGGCCGGATTGAATAGCGGGGAAGGGCGCCCGGTTCCCGGTTGCGCCGCGGAGCTTGGTTGAGCACCATCCCGGCATGATTCGGGACAAAGCCAAAAAGCCGCCAACCAAACCGGCCAAACCGGCCGCGCCAGCCAAGCCGGCGAAGCGCATCGTGGTGCGGCCGAGCTTTCGGCGCGAGCGTGCGCTGATCAAGCGCGGCGTCTGGCCGGTCGCCGGCTGCGACGAGGCCGGGCGCGGTCCGCTGGCCGGCCCCGTGGTGGCCGCCGCCGTGGTGCTGGATCCCAATCGCGTCCCCAAGGGCCTCGACGATTCCAAGCGGCTGACCGCCGAGCGCCGCGAGGAATTGTTCGAGGAGATCTGCGCCACCGCTGCGTACTCCGTCGCGGTGGCCTCGCCGGCGCGAATCGACCGCGACAACATCCTGCGCGCCTCGCTCTGGGCGCTGGCGCGCGCGGTGCATGCGCTGCCGGAGATGCCGCGGCACGTCTTCGTCGACGGCCGCGACAAGCTCGCCACGCCCTGCGACTGCGACGCCGTGATCGGTGGCGACGGCATCGTGGCCTCGATCGCGGCCGCCTCGATCATCGCCAAGGTGACGCGCGACCGCCTGATGTGTCAGCTTGCGCTGGATTGCCCCGGCTACGGCTTCGAGCAGCACAAGGGTTATGCGGTCCCCGAGCACCTCGAGGCGCTCGACCGGCTCGGCCCGAGCAGCCATCACCGCAGCCTGTTCGCCCCCGTCGTCGCCGCGCGGCTGAAGCATTTTCCGCTTCCCGTCGAGCCCGACCTGTTCACGGTCGACGCCGAGAGCAAAGCCGCGGCGGCGTCCGAAGCGGCCTAAAGCGCGATCACGCCCCGCCCGCTCGGTGTCATCGCCCGGCTCGACCGGGCGATCCAGCATTCCAGAGACAGTCGTTTTCGATCGAGAGGCCGCAGCGTACGGGATGCCCCGCCTTCGCGGGGCATGACAGCTGCATTTGATTTTGCACCGTAGACTCATCCGGCCCCAGGTTGCCTCCGTCGTCGCCTGCCGTTATCAAAACCCTCGGGATCAGTTGCGCCGCTGGATGCGGCTCGCTGGGGCATTTCAGGCGTTTCATGCGGTTTACCTCCCTGGTTGTCGAACTGATCCGCGCCCGGCCGCGCCTCGTGGTCTGGATCGTGGTGCTGGCGCAGGCCGCGATCTGGCTGTTGCTGCCGCTGATCTTCTACGGCAGCCCGCCCGGCAATCTCGCCACCGTCCTTGCCTTCGGCCGCGAATACCAGGTCGGCACCGACATGGGCCCGCCGCTGGCGTTCTGGCTTGCCGACATCGCCTTCCGCGCCGCCGGCAATCACGTGTTCGGCGTCTATCTGCTGGCGCAGGTCTGCGAGATCGCAACCTTCATCGCCTTCTACCAGCTGGCGCGCGCCATCGTCGGCGGCCCGCAGGGCGTGCTCGCGGTGCTGCTGTCGATGACAGTCGTGGTGTTCTCCTCGCCAAGCGTCGAGTTCGGCCCGCTGATCCTGGCGCGCCCGCTGTGGGCATTGTTGCTGCTGCACTCCTGGCAATTGATCGGGCAGAACCGGCGCAGTTCGTGGTTCGCCTGGTCGATCGATTGCGGCCTGCTGCTGCTGACGACGCCGGCGGCGATCGGCATGATTCTGCTCGTGGTCGGCTTCGCGCTTGCGACCGAGCGTGGGCGACGCACGTTGCGCGCGGTCGATCCGCTCTATGCGGTGCTGGTCATCATCGTGCTGGCGCTGCCCTATCTGATCTGGCTGGTCCGCGCCGATGCGCTGGTGCTGCCGGCGTTGCCCGCAGTTGTCGATCTCAAGGCTCGCGCGCTGCGCTGGGGCGTCGTGCTCGGCGGGTTGATCGTGGCGACGGCGGCGATCGTGCTGCTGGTGATCCTCAACTCGCGCTGGTTCGCCCGCGACGCCGACGATTCGCCGATCATCTATCGTCCACCGGTCAGTCCGCTGGCGCAGCAATTCGTCTATTTCTTCGCCTTCGCGCCGGCGCTCGTCAGCAGCTTCGTGTCGGGCCTGTTCAATCTCGATCGACCGTTCGGCGGCGCCGGCGTGGCGCTGTTGATGTCGGGCCTCGCCGTCGTGGTCGCGACCGGCGATCTGATCCATCTCCGGCGGCAGCGGCTGTTGCGTTCGGTGTGGGCGTTCGCGGTCGCGGCGCCCGCCGCATTGGCGCTGGCGGCGGCGCTGTTCCTGCCCTGGACCAGCACCACCGAGGTGCCGACCTCGCTGCCGGCGGCCGCGATGGGCCGCTTCTTCGACGACAGCTATGAGCGCCGCACCAACCAGCGCCTGCGCGCGGTCGCCGGCGATCCCGAACTCGCCAGCCTGATCGCGATGAACAGCCGTCGTCCGCATCTTCTGCTCGACGCCACTCCGCAGCGGACGCCGTGGCTGTCGGTCGCGAAGTTCAACGAGACCGGCGGCGTCGTGGTCTGGCGCGCGCAGGACACCGCCGGCACGCCGCCGCCCGACATCGCGCAGCGTTTCCCCGGCTTGGTGCCCGAAGTGCCGCGCTCGTTCGACCGGCTGGTCAATGGAAGGCAGCCGGTGCTGCGGATCGGCTGGGCCATCGTGCGGCCGAAGGGGCAATGATGTGTAGGGTGGGCTAGCGAAGCGTAACCCACCGACTTTGCTCACTGGAGAGAATGGTGGGTTACGCCTTCGGCTAACCCACCCTACGAAGCTGTCGTCTGCTGCAGCACTTTCGCGATCGCGCGCAGATCCTGCCACGACAACCTTTTGTACGACGGCGAGCGCAGCAGATAGGCCGGATGGAAGGTGGCGACGGCACGGATCGTGCGCGTTCCCGTGTCGTAGTCGATCCATTTGCCGCGGGTGCGCATGATGCCCTCGCGGGTGCCGAGCAGCGCCTGCGTCGATGGATTGCCGAGCGTCACCAGCACATCCGGATTCACCAGCTCGACATGGCGCTGGATGAAGGGCAGG
This sequence comes from Bradyrhizobium sp. UBA2491, assembly GCF_002341725.1. Lineage (NCBI taxonomy): Bacteria > Pseudomonadati > Pseudomonadota > Alphaproteobacteria > Hyphomicrobiales > Nitrobacteraceae > Bradyrhizobium > Bradyrhizobium sp. UBA2491. The sequence goes on along the minus strand of NZ_DDOP01000100.1, from coordinate 39,931 downwards.
CACACCTGCGTCTCCTGCGGCGTCGGCGTGCGGTTGCCCGGCGGCCGCCACGGGATGACGTTGGCGATATAGGCTTTGCTGCGATCGAGCCCGATCGCCGCGATCATGCGGTCGAGCAGCTTGCCGGAGCGGCCGACGAACGGCAGGCCCTCGATGTCCTCGTCGCGGCCCGGCGCCTCGCCGACGAACATCACCTTGGCCTGCGGATTGCCGTCGGCGAACACCAGTTTCGTTGCGGTATGCTTCAGCGCGCAGCCGTCGAACGTCTCCATCAGCGCGCGCAGCGCATCGAGCGTCGGTGCAGTCCGCGCGGCCTCGCGCGCGGAGGCGATCGCGGCATCCGGCGCAACGGTGATTTCGCTGCGCGGAACAGCCGGCATCGGCGGAGGCCGCAGCGGATTGAGCGCAATTGGTGGACGCGGTGCCGCAGGGGCGGGAACTGGCTCGGCCTCGTCGAGCCGGTTGATCGGCTCCTCGCCAAGCGCGCAATCGACCCCGGCCTCGAGGTAAAAGGCCAGCAATTGCTGAAGTGTAGGGGTGGGCTCGGGCGTCAGGGCCATGATGCCTGCAATCTAAAGCATCAAGGGGAAAAGTGGAGGCTCGATTTCGGAAAAGATTATTCCCCTGCGGTATCCGGACCGTGCAAACCGATCGAAGCGCAATTCCATGGTTGTCCTTCCGCCAAAAATCGGAAACAACGACATTTGAAAAGCTTAGAAGCGTTCTCAATGGGCTGAGACAGAGATCATGAGTGCTGAAGACCTTCCTCCGCGCGAGTCTATGGAATTCGACGTCGTCATCGTCGGCGCCGGCCCGTCGGGCCTGTCGGCCGCGATCCGGCTGAAGCAGCTCAATCCGGAGCTCTCGATCGTCGTGGTGGAGAAGGGCTCCGAGGTCGGCGCGCACATCCTGTCGGGTGCAGTGATCGATCCCGCCGGCCTCGACAAGCTGGTGCCCGACTGGCGCGAGGATGCCGACTGCCCGCTGAAGACCCAGGTCAAGAGCGACCGCTTCTATTTGACGACGTCGCAGGGCTGGTTCCGGATCCCGAACTTCATCATGCCGCCGTTGATGCACAATCATCACTGCTACATCGGTTCGCTCGGCAATGTCTGCCGCTGGCTGGCGCCGAAGGCGGAGGCGCTCGGCGTCGAGATCTATCCGGGCTTCGCCGCGGCCGAGGTGCTCTATGACGACAACGGCGCGGTGCGCGGCATCGCGACCGGCGACATGGGCATCGCCAGGGACGGCAGCCACAAGGATTCCTACACCCGCGGCATGGAGCTGCTCGGCAAGTACACGCTGTTCGCCGAAGGCGCGCGCGGCTCGCTGTCGAAGCAGCTGATCGCGAAGTATCAGCTCGACGCCAAGAGCGAGCCGCCGAAGTTCGGCATCGGCCTCAAGGAAGTCTGGCAGATCGATCCGGAGAAGCACCGGAAGGGGCGGGTGCAGCACACCCTCGGCTGGCCGCTGAAGGACAACACCGGCGGCGGCTCGTTCCTCTATCACTACGACGACAACCGCGTCGCGGTCGGCTTCGTCGTCCATCTCAATTACGACGATCCCTATCTGTCGCCATTCGACGAATTCCAGCGCTTCAAAACCCACCCCGATGTCCGCGAGCTGTTCGAGGGCGGCAAGCGCCTCGCCTATGGCGCGCGCGCCATCACCGAGGGCGGCTATCAGTCGGTGCCGCGGCTGTCGTTCCCGGGCGGTGCCCTGATCGGCTGCGCCGCGGGCTTCGTCAACGTGCCGCGCATCAAGGGCGTCCACAACGCGATGGGCTCGGGCATGCTCGCCGCCGAGCACGTCGCCGCCGCGCTCGGCGCGGGACGTGCCAATGACGAACTGGTGTCCTACGAGGACGCCTGGCGCTCGTCGGCGATCGGCAAGGACCTGTTCAAGGTCCGCAACGCCAAGCCGCTGCTGTCGAAATTCGGCACCATGTTCGGCATGGCGCTGTCCGGCTTCGACATGTGGTGCAACACGCTCGGCTTCTCGCTGTTCGGCACCCAGTCGCACGCCAAGCCGGACCGCAAGACACTGGATACGGCCAAGCAGCACCAGCCGATCGCCTATCCGAAGCCGGACGGCAAGATCTCGTTCGACAAGCTGTCGTCGGTGTTCCTGTCCAACACCAACCATGAGGAGGACCAGCCGGTCCACCTCAAGGTCGCCGACATGAACTTGCAGAAGACGTCGGAGCACGACGTGTTCGCCGGTCCCTCCAACCGCTATTGCCCGGCCGGTGTCTACGAATGGGTCGAGGAGGGCGCCACCCCGCGTTACCAGATCAACGCCCAGAACTGCGTCCACTGCAAAACCTGCGACGTGAAGGACCCCAACGGCAACATCACCTGGGTTCCTCCGGAGGGCGGCGGCGGCCCGAACTACGAGGCGATGTAAGCCAAGTGTCAGGTCCCGCCGCGCGCCTGCGGCGCGCAGGCGGGCCGGATCGCATCCGTCGCCGTCACGGGAGCGGCGGAACTGGGGTGGCAGTGCCGGGACCAGGCGCTTTTTGCGTCCGCACGCGAATGTGCCCGGCCCGGTCACGATACCGCCATAGTGGGAGCGTTTTGCGGTGGGGCTGGCTGGATCGGTGGGCGTAAAGGCCTAATCTGCCGATTGATTCGTCACGGGTTACCTTTGGGCTGTCCTTGCGGTTGCACAGCAAAAGCGGCATTGTCGCTCGTCGTGATGCCGCCGCTTGGGTTCGCATTTTGAGACTGATCGCAAGATCTTGGCCGTAAAATCCACCTGGCGTAAATCCTGGAGCAAGGCGACCGTGATGCTGTCCACCCGTTTCAACCGCCTGACGATTGCCCTTCTCGCTGCTGCGGCGCTTGCCGTGCCTGCGCAGCTTGCGGCGCAAACGCCGGACCATCCGACCGACAATACCGCGCAATTCCCGACCAAGAACGACCTGAAGTCGCTGACCACCGCCGGCAGCTATCTGGCAGCCCGGCATGCCAGCGTCGAGCGCGATGCGTCTTCGGCTGCGGCATTCTACCGCTCGGCGCTGCGCACCGACCCGAAGAACTCCGAATTGCTCGATCGCGCCTTCATCTCCTCGCTCGCCGATGGCGACATCGAGGAGGCGGTCAAGCTCGCCGATCGCATCCTGACCCAGGACAAGGCCAACCGCGTCGCCCGCCTCGTGGTCGGCGTGCGCGACCTCAAGCTGAAGAAATACGCCGCCGCGCAGGCCAACATCAACCAGTCGGTGCGCGGTCCGATCACCGATCTGGTCGCCACGCTGCTGTCGGCCTGGGCCGCCGCCGGCGCCGGTGACAGCAAGGCCGCGGTCGCCTCGATCGACAAGCTGACCGGTCCGGAATGGTATCCGATCTTCAAGGACCTGCATGCCGGCATGATCTACGAGTTCGCCGGCAAGGAGAAGGATGCCGGCACGCGCTTCGAGCGCGTCTACAAGCTCGACGATTCGATGCTGCGCACGGTCGACGAATATGCGCGCTGGACCTCGCGCAACAAGGACGCCGCCGCCGCCACCGCAATCTACGAGGCGTTCGACAAGAAGCTGCCGCGCCATCCGCTGGTGCTCGACGGCATCAAGGAGACCAAGGCCGGCAAGAAGCTGCCGCCGCTGGTCGACAGCCCGCAGGCCGGCGCCGCCGAGGCGCTCTACGGCATCGGCGCCACGCTGACCCGCCGCGGCGGCGAGGACCTCGCGCTGGTCTATCTGCAACTCGCGCTCTATCTGCAACCGAACCATCCGCTGGCGCTGCTCTCGCTCGCCGATCTCTATGAGTCGGTGAAGAAGCCGCAGATGGCGATCAAGGTCTACGAGCGGATGCCGGCGTCCTCGCCGCTGAAGCGCAATGCCCAGATCCAGCTCGCGACCAATCTCGACGCCGCCGACCGCAGCGACGAGGCGATCAAGATCCTCAAGGAGGTCACCGCGGATCAGCCGAAGGACATCGAGGCGATCCTGGCGCTCGGCAATATCGAGCGCGGCCGCAAGAAGTTCGCCGACTGCGCCACCACCTATTCGCAGGCGATCGACGCGCTGCCGGCCGGCGGCGGCGACAAGAACGCCTGGGTCACCTACTATTACCGCGGCATCTGCGAGGAGCGCTCCAAGCAGTGGAACAAGGCCGAGGCCGACATGCGCAAGGCGCTCGAGTTGCAGCCCGAGCAGCCGCATGTGCTGAACTATCTCGGCTATTCCTGGATCGACCAGGGCATCAACCTCGACGAAGGCATGAAGATGATCAAGCGTGCCGTCGATCAGCGCCCTGACGACGGCTACATCGTCGACTCGCTCGGCTGGGCCTACTACCGCATCGGCAATTACGACGAGGCGGTGAAGAACCTGGAGCGCGCGATCGATCTGAAGCCGGAAGATCCGACCATCAACGACCATCTCGGCGACGCCTATTGGCGCGTCGGCCGCAAGCTGGAAGCCAAGTTCCAGTGGGCGCATGCCCGCGACCTGAAGCCCGAGCCGGAAGAGCTGCCCAAGATCCAGGCCAAGATCGACAACGGCCTGCCGGACGACACCTCGAACGCCGCCGCTGCCGACAAGAAGAAGGATGACGACGGCAAGGGCGGCTAGGTAACAAGGGCGGCTAGGCAAGTCGCCAGCGTCGCATTGTCAGTTGACGTCATGCCCGGGCTTGTCCCGGGCATCCACGTCTTTGGCCCACCAGCCAGGAAGCCGTCGATGGCCGGGGCAAGCCCGGCCATGACGATTGCTGCGCGTCAATCGCCCCCAAATCCCGGAATTTCCATCCAAACAAAGGGATAGGATCGTGCGGCGATTTACGCTAATCGCATCGCAATGTTTGTTTTGAGGGGTTTATCGCCGTGCCGGCGCTGATTGAAGCAGGGCGTGCCAAGGTCAACCTGACGCTCAGGGTTGTCGGGCGGCGCGTCGATGGGTTTCACGACCTGGAGAGCGTCGTCGCGTTTGCCGATTGCGCCGATCGTCTCACACTCGAGCCGGGTCCCGAACTGTCGCTCTCGATGGCGGGACCGCTGGCCGACGCCTGCGGCGATACCTCCGATAATCTGGTGCTCAAGGCCGCCCGCCTGCTCGGCGAGCGCGTCGCGGACCTCGAGGTCGGCCACTTCACGCTGGAGAAAGTGCTGCCGGTTGCGGCCGGCATTGGCGGCGGCTCGGCGGATGCTGCGGCCGCGCTGCGGCTGCTGGCGCGGCTCAACGAACTGTCGCTCGACGATTCCAGGATCATGGAGGTCGCGCTTCAGACCGGCGCCGACGTGCCGGTCTGCGTCGCCTCGCGCGCCTGCGACATGACCGGCGTGGGCGAGGGCCTGTTGCCGCTCGACCTGCCGGAAATGCCGGCCGTGCTGGTCAACCCGCGCGTGCCGGTTGCGACCAAGGATGTCTTCAATGCGCTCGGCCTGCGCCACGGCGAACTCCTGATCGGCGCCACCGATGTGGTGATGCAGGCACCATCCTGGCCGGCCGCCGGCCGCGTGGTCGACGACTGGATCGCGGCGCTCAGGCGCGGCACCAACGATCTCGAAGTCCCTGCCGCGCGCATCGAGCCCGTGATCAGCGACGTGCTGTCCGCGTTGCGCACGACCGGCAACGTTCGCCTGGTCCGCATGTCGGGCTCCGGCGCGACCTGCTTTGCGATCTACGCCACCGACGCCGACGCTCAGGCCGCCGGCGAAAGGCTCCGTGCGCAGCATCCCGGCTGGTGGGTGCATGCGGGCACGCTGAGCTAGGGGACTCATTCTCTCTCCGTCATTCCGGGGCTCGCCTCTTGGCGAGAGCCCGGAATCCATTCTTCCACGCGTGATGCGGCCCGATGGATTCCGGGCTCGCGCTTCGCGCGCCCCGGAATGACGGCGTCGAGAGGGCTGCGACAAATCACCCCGACGAGCAAAATTTCGCTTCGTGTTTGATCCAACTCGGACAGATCGCGTCGCGAGAATGCAAATTCGTGACTCGGTGGCCGCGCAACACATTCGGTGTCGTCCTGGCTTTCGCCAGGACGACACCGGGGAATGTGTCGAGCCATTCCCACCCCAACGCCGGGCAGCGTTGCAGCCCGTCTTGCTTGGCAAGCCAAACCCCGTTTGCCATAACGGGATGAAACAACAACGTTGCGCGTGCGGGACCGTTGGACCGCCGGCAGCCAAAGAGCCGGGAGGATGCCATGGCCAATATCCGAGTTCTCGCCACCGATCTCGAATTTCCCGAAGGTCCGGTCGTGATGCCCGACGGGTCGGTCGTGCTGGTCGAAATCCGCGGCCAGCGGCTGACGCGGGTGTATCCCGACGGGCGCAAGGAGATCGTCGCCAAGGTGCCGGGCGGCCCGAATGGCGCGGCACTCGGCCCCGACGGCAAGATGTACATCTGCAACAATGGCGGCTTCTCCTGGATACCGACCCGCAACATGATCATGCCGGGGCCGCAGCCGGAGGATTATCTCGGCGGCTCGATCCAGCGCGTCGATCTGCAATCCGGCAAGCTCGAGACCGTGGTGGCGAAATGCGGCGAGCACGAGCTGCGCGGGCCGAACGACCTGGTGTTCGACAGGCAGGGCGGCCTGTGGTTCTCCGATCTCGGCAAGCGCCGCGCCCGCGACATGGATGTCGGCGCGTTCTACTATCTGAAGCCCGGCATGAACGAGATCGTCGAGGCCGTGCACGGCATCTTGCCGGCCAACGGCATCGGCCTATCGCCGGACGAGAAGACCGTCTACATCGCCGAGACGCCGACCGCGCGGCTGTGGGCGTATGAGCTGTCCGAACCTGGCACCGTCAAGCCGCGCGACGTGATCTATCGCGGCGAACGCGGCAAGCCGATCGCGGGCCTCGGCGGCTACCAGATGTTCGACTCGCTCGCGGTCGAAGCCAATGGCAACGTCTGCGTCGCCACGCTGGTCTCGGGTTGCATCTCGGTGATCGCGCCCGACGGCACATTGGTCGAGCAGGTACCGACCGGCGACCGCGTCACCACCAACATCGCTTTCGGCGGCCCCGACCTGAAGACCGCCTACATCACGCTGTCGGGCAAGGGCGAATTGATCGCGATGGACTGGCCGCGGCCCGGATTGCCGCTGAATTTTCTGAACAAGTGACGTAAGGAACGTCATTGCGAGCCACCCGGTCGGCGCGAAGCGCCACCGGATGACAGGCTCCGCGAAGCAATCCATGTCACCACGGACGCGGAGAGAATGGATTGCTTCGTCGCTTCGCTCTTCGCAATGACGGAAAGGATACAAAATGCCCTGGCTTGAACCGATCACCCTTCGCGGCCCCTATGCGCGGCTCGAACCGCTGTCGCATGACCATCGCGACGGGCTGGTCGAGGCAGTGAAGGACGGCAGTCTCCCGAACCTCTGGTACACCGCGATTCCTCAATCGGAGAACATGGCCAAGGAGATCGACCGCAGGCTCGGCTTGCAGGCGGCCGGATCGATGCTGCCCTTCACGGTGTTCGACGTCGAAGACCGGATCTCGGGCATGACGACCTACATGAACGTCGATACGGCGAACCGCCGCGTCGAGATCGGCTCGACCTGGTACGCGAGGCGTGTGCAGCGCAGCGCGGTCAACACGCAGTGCAAACTGCTGCTGCTCACCCATGCGTTCGAGAAGCTCGATTGCATCGCGGTCGAGTTCCGCACGCATTTCTTCAATCACCAGAGCCGTCGCGGCATCGAGCGCCTGGGTGCGAAGCAGGACGGCATCCTGCGCAGCCATCAGATCGCGCCCAACGGCACGTTGCGCGACACCGTGGTTTACAGCATCATCGCCAGCGAGTGGCCGACGGTGAAGGCTCATCTGAACTATCAACTCCACGAAAAGGTGCGTTGACCTCGACGTCATCGCCAGAAACGAGACGATGGAAACGTTCGATTATGTGATCATCGGCGCAGGCTCCGCCGGGAGCGTGCTGACCAACCGGTTGAGTGAAGACGCGGGCACAAGGGTATGCGTGCTGGAGGCGGGGCCGAGCGACTGGCATCCCTACATCCATTTGCCCGCCGGCTTCATCAAGACCTTCCACATGAAGAGCGTGAACTGGGCCTACCAGCAGGAGGTGGGCCCCTACACCGGCGGCCGCAGCATCTACGCGCCGCGCGGCAAGACGCTCGGCGGCTCGTCCTCGATCAACGGCCACATCTACAACCGCGGCCAGCGCCAGGATTTCGACACCTGGGCGCAACTCGGCAATCGCGGCTGGGGCTATCCGGACGTGCTGCCGTATTTCCGGCGCATGGAGAGACGGATCGGCGAGGGCGACGACACCTATCGCGGCCGCGACGGCAATCTCACCGTCACCACGATGGACTGGCAGGATCCGCTCTGCGAGGCCTTCATGGCCGGCGCGGTCTCGCTCGGCATTCCGCGCAATCCTGATTACAACGGCCAGATCCAGGAAGGCGTGTCGTACTGCCAGCGCACCATCCTGAACGGCCGCCGGGTCAGTGCCGCGACCGCGTTCCTGCATCCGGCGCGCCGCCGTCCCAATGTCGACGTGCGCACGCATGCCCATGTCACCGGCATCGTCTTCGATGGCAAGCGCGCGGTCGGCGTGCGCTATAATCGCGGCGGCAAGCACGGCGATCCGCTCGAGATCCGCGCCACCAAGGAGGTCATCCTGTCCGGCGGCGCCTACAACTCGCCGCAGCTGTTGCAGCTCTCCGGCGTCGGCTCGCCCGAGCTGTTGCAGGCGCACGGCATCGAGGTCCGCCACGCGCTGCCGGGTGTCGGTGAAGGCTTGCAGGACCACTACGCGCCGCGCTCGGTGGCGCGGGTCAAGAACATCCGGACCATCAACGAGATGCGCCGCGGCCTCAGCCTGTGGGGCGAGGCGATCAAATGGGCGACGACGCGGCGCGGCCTGCTGTCGCTGTCGCCGACCATGGTGTACTGCTTCTGGCATTCCGGCGAGACCACCGAGAGTTCCGATTTGCAGCTCACCTTCACGCCGGCAAGCTACAAGGAAGGCGTGCAGGGCCAGCTCGAGGACGAGCCCGGCATGACGGTGGCGTCATGGCAGCAGCGGCCGGAGAGCCGCGGCTTTGTCCGGATCCGCTCGGCCGATCCGTTCGCACCGCCGATCATCCAGACCAACTATCTCGCCGAGGAGATCGACCGTCGCGTCGTCGTCGCCGGCATGAAGCTGGCGCGCCGGCTGCTCGCCTCCGAGCCGCTCAAGCCGTATTACGCCTATGAGGATTTTCCGGGTCCGAAGGTCACGAGCGACGACGAGCTGCTGGCGGCCGCGACCCAGCGCGGCACCACCACCTTCCACCCCGGCTGCACCTGCCGGATGGGACCGGCCGACGCACCGTGGGCCGTGGTCGACGACCAGCTCCGGGTCCATGGCATGGAGGGCCTGCGCGTGATCGACGCCTCGATCATGCCGCGCATGATCTCCGCCAACCTCAACGCCTCGACATTGATGATCGCCGACAAGGCCTCCGACATGATCCGCGGCAAGACGCCGGAGGCCGCGGCGAAACTGCCGGAGTACGCATGAGGGGATCGATACGCACGACGATAATCGTTCAATGTCGTCCCGGCGAAGGCCGGGACCCATAACCACCGATGCTGATTGTTGAGCGTTAGTGGAATGACGAGTCCCGTCGACAACATCCGCCGCGGAGTATGGGTCCCGGCCTTCGCCGGGACGACGGCGGTGGTGTGGCCGTTCGCTGACGGCAAAGAAGCAGCTCAGCCGTAGACGAACGCCTTGTCCTTGAGGTCGATCGCCGGGAATTCGTCCTTCTCGGCCCAGTAGTCCTGGTTGTGCTGCCACTCCGGCTTGTCGCCACGCTTCGGCAGTAGGTGCATGCCGCGCATCATGTAGCCGGGGTTGAAGTTCTCCGGATCGATCCAGGACAGCAGCGGCATGTTGTGGTCTTCGGGGCGCAGCGCCGGCGTCACCTTGTTCGCGCCGGTTGCCTTCATGTGCTTGAGCATGCGGCAGACGAAGTCAGCGACCAGGTCGACGCGCAGGGTCCAGCTGGCGCGGAAATAGCCGAACACCCAGACCAGGTTCGGCACGCCGGTGAACATCATGCCGCGATAGGTCACGGTGTCCTTGAAGTCGAGCGGCTTGCCGTCGATCGCGAAATCGATGCCGCCATTGGCGGAGAGGTGGAAGCCGGTCGCGGTGATGATGATGTCGGCCTCGAGCTCCTTGCCGGACTTGAGCAGGATGCCCTTCTCGGTGAAGCGCTCGATCTCGTCGGTGACGACGGATGCCTTGCCGCTCTTGATGGCCTGGAACAGGTCGGCATCCGGAACGAAGGCGATGCGCTGCCGCCACGGCCGGTAGCGCGGCGTGAAGTGCGTGGCCATGTCGTAGTCCTTGCCGAGAACGGCCTCGACCGCTGCCAGCAGGTCCTTCTTGGCGCCCTCCGGGTCGGCGAAGGTCCGCTTGGTGAAAGCGTCCTGCTCGAACAGGATCTTGCGCCTGACGATCTCGTGGATCCAGTGCTCGTCGACCTGCAATCGGCGCAGCTCCTCGGCGATCTCGATCGCGTTGCGGCCGGTGCGGAAATAGGTCGGCGAGCGCTGTAGCATGGTGACATGGCCGGCGTCCGCGGCCATCGCCGGGATCAGGGTCGCAGCCGTGGCGCCGGAGCCGATCACGACGACGCGCTTGCCCTTGTAATCGAGATCGTCGGGCCAGGTCTGCGGATGCACGATCGTGCCCTTGAACTTGGCCATGTCGGTCCACTCGGGCGTGTAGCCCGCGTCGTGGCGATAATAGCCCTGGCACATCCAGAAGAAGTTGGTGGTGAAGCGCAGCCGCTCGCCGGTGTCGATGCGGGTGGCATCGATGGTCCACAGATTGGTCTCGTTCGACCAGTTCGCCGCGGTGATGGTGTGGCGATAGCGGATGTGGCGGGCGAGGTCGTTCTCCTCGATCACCTCGCCCATGTATTTCAGGATCTCTTCGGCACTTGCGATCGGCGCGCTGGTCCACGGCTTGAAGCGATAGCCGAAGGTATGCAGGTCGCTGTCGGAGCGGATGCCGGGATAGCGATGGGTCGACCAGGTGCCGCCGAAGGTCTTCTGCGTCTCCAGCACCACGAAGCTGGTGCCGGGGGATTGCGTGGCGAGGTGGTAGGCGGCGCCGACGCCGGAGATGCCGGCGCCCGCGATCAGGACGTCGAAATGCTCTGTGGTGACGGGCTCGGCGGCCCGGATCTGGGTCTGGACGTTCATCTTCCCTGGTCTTCTTGTTGCTTGAGGAATCGTTGGCTGAGGCAGAGAGGCAAAACGCCGGAGCCATTGCTCCGGCGTTTGCCGATCTCGTAACTAGACTTCGCGGCGGCTGAGGAAGGCCAGCCGCTCGAACAGATGCACGTCCTGCTCGTTCTTGAGCAGCGCGCCATGCAGCGGCGGGATCAGCTTGCGCGGATCGCGCTCCCTGAGCATCTCCGGCGTGATGTCTTCGTTCATCAGCAGCTTGAGCCAGTCGAGCAGCTCGGAGGTCGAGGGCTTCTTCTTCAGGCCCGGCACCTCGCGCACCTCGAAGAAGATCCGCAGCGCCTCTTCCACCAGCCGCTTCTTGATGCCGGGGAAGTGCACGTCGACGATCCGGCCCATCGTGTCGGCGTCGGGGAACTTGATGTAGTGGAAGAAGCAGCGGCGCAGGAAAGCGTCCGGCAGCTCCTTCTCGTTGTTCGACGTGATCATCACGATCGGGCGCAGCTTCGCCTTGATGGTCTCGCCGGTCTCGTAGACGTGGAACTCCATGCGGTCGAGTTCGAGCAGGAGGTCGTTGGGGAATTCGATGTCGGCCTTGTCGATCTCGTCGATCAAGAGCACCGGGCGCTTCTCGTGGGTGAAGGCTTCCCACAGCTTGCCGCGTTTGATGTAGTTCTTGATGTCCGAGACGCGGGCATCGCCGAGCTGGCTGTCGCGCAGCCGCGACACCGCGTCGTATTCGTAGAGGCCCTGTTGCGCCTTGGTGGTCGACTTGATGTGCCAGGTCAGAAGCGGCGCGTCGATCGCCTTGGCGACTTCCTCGGCCAGCACGGTCTTGCCGGTGCCCGGCTCGCCCTTCACCAGCAGCGGGCGCTCGAGCACGATGGCGGCATTGACGGCGACCTTGAGGTCATCGGTGGCGACGTAGTCCTTGGTACCGGTGAATTTCATCTATCTGTTTGCCTTGCTTCGTTCGTCGGCCGCTTGGACCTCAACATGAAGCGACCGCTCTCGCAGCGGCCGCCGGAAATGCGAATTGTTCGATCAGACCCGCCTGATCAGCGACAGGATCACCAGCACCACGACGGCGCCGATCGTCGCGTTGACGATGTCGCGGATCGCGCTGCTGCCGAGGCTGACGCCGAGCCGCGGCAACAGCCAGCTCGCCACCAGCGCGCCGATGATGCCGACAACGATGTTGCCGATCAGCCCGAAGCCCGCTCCGCGCACGATCAGCCCGGCGAGCCAGCCGGCAATCGCACCGATCACCAGTGCCGCAATGATGCCCATTCAAACGTCCTGCCCAATGTCTTGTCAGGCGCAATTGTAATTGAAAAAGCCGCACGGTCTAGGGCGGATTCCGCAGCGCAGCGGTACCCTGGACGGCACCGGGCGCATAAGCGGCTGGCGCATAGTATGTCAGGCGTACTGTTTCCGCCCCGCGGAATGGCCATCACCCGAAAGCGACGAGGCCAGCACCGTTCGGTCGCGCCCCGAGCCCTTCGCCTCGTAGAGCGCGAGGTCGGCCTGGCCGAGCAATTCGTTCTCGCTCGCGGTCGCGGCCGATCGGCTGGCGATCCCGAGACTGATCGAGACCACGCCGCGGCGCGCGGCCGGATTGGCGATCGCCAGCGACCGCACAGCGAGGCGGATCGCTTCGGCGACCGTCAGCGCATCCTGCTCATCGACCCCGGGCAGGATGATCGCGAACTCCTCGCCGCCGTAGCGCGCCGCCAGCGCCGTGGTGCTGGTGGTGGCGTCCGCGATCACGCGCGCCACCTGCCGCAGGCACGCGTCGCCGGCCTGGTGACCCTGGGTGTCGTTGAAGCCCTTGAAGTGATCGATATCGAGCATGATAAGCGAGATCAGCTCGCGGTCACGAAACTCGCGCGGCAGCGCGTTGTCGAAGCTGCGGCGATTGGCGAGCCCGGTCAGGCCGTCGGTCGTGGCGAGTTCGGACAGGCGGGCGTTCAGCTCGCCGAGCTCGTCCTCCATCTTGCGGCGCTCGGTCACGTCGCGCATCACGCCGACCACCTCGATGCCGTGATGGTCGTCGGCGGCGCCGGCAAGCTTGAGATTGATCTCGACCCAGATATGCGAGCCGTCGGCGCGCAGGGTCTTGAACTCGACGGTGCGGGTGGTGGTCCAGTCGGTCAGTTCGGAGGTCGCCCTGGTGACATCGGCAAGGCTGTCGGGATGCACGAAGGCGAAGCAGGACTGGCCGATCAGGTCGGCGGCCTTGCGGCCGAGGATGGCTTCGACCGATTGCGAGACGAACAGCAGCTTGCCGGTGCGATCGAGCCTGATCACCACGTCGGCGACGTTGTCCGCGAGCAGGCGGTAGCTGGCCTCGCGCTCGCGCAGCGCGGCCTCGATCCTGGCGCGGCGGCGAAACTGGACCGAGAGCATCAGCGCAAGCATCGTCACCAGGCCCATCATGATGATGCCGACGATGGCGTCGTAGCGCAGCGCCTCGTGCCAGGCCGCAAGCATCTCGCTCTCCGGCCGTGCGACCGTCACCACGATGGGATAGAGCGAGGCGCGTTCATAGCCGAGATATTTGGTGTAGCCGTCGAACGGCGAGACCGTCTTGGTGTAGCCGCTGGGTGCGTCCCAAATCTTCGCCTTGAAGGCGATCGACGGGTCCTTGTTCCATTTGCCGTCGGGCCAATGCGCCAGCACCGTGCCGTCGGTGCGCAGCAGCGAGATCCCGGCATGCGGGCCGAACTGGAACGCCTGGTAGAAATTGTCGAAATACGCCGCGTCGATCGCCGCGACGAGGACGCCGCCGAAGCTGCCATCCTGATTGCTGATGCGCCGCGACAGGATGATGGTCGTGCGTCCGGTCAATCGCGAGCGCAGCGGATCGCTGATGTGCAGCGTCGGATCGGTGGAGTCGCGATGGCCGGTGAAGTAGGCGCGGTCACCGTTGTTGTAATGCGGGTTTTGGTCGAGCGAGGAATAGATCCAGTCGCCGTCGGCGTTGAGAACGCCGATCTCGCGGATCTGCGGCAGCGTCTCGACGGTGTTGCGCAGATAGAGATTGAAGCGGTCCTGCCGCGGCCGCTGATACTTCAGCAGGTCGACCATGCCGCTCATCGCGACGTCGGCCGCCTGGATCGACCGCGAGGCGTGCTCGGCGAGCGAATGCGCGAGGTTGCGGATATCGCGCTCGCCCTGCGCCAGCGCCATCGACCGGGCGTCGACCGCCTTCCAGACCACCAGCCCCAGCACGCACGCCGTCATCACCACCGCCACGGCAGCGACGATCACCGCCGGCGCGAACGGGTTCGGCGTCCTGGGGGAAGCGCGGGGCAGGTCGGTCGGGTCCACTGGCGTCGTACTACCTCCAGTGATCAACGCCGCATCCTAGCGTCGCGTTTCGGGTCCTTGGCCGAAGCCGGCCAGGGTGGTTAAGTGAAAGTGAATGGCTGATCCGCCGGAACGGCCGGGGCAGGGGCCCTTGACGGCACCGGCAGGGCGGGCGATTTAAGTAACCATGTTCTTGCAGTTCTTCACATCACTGCGCGACGCCCAGGTCCCCGTGACACTACGGGAATATCTGACCTTGATGGAAGCGCTCGACGCCGATCTCGCCGAACAGACGGTCGAGAATTTCTATTATTTGTCGCGCGCCGCCCTGGTGAAGGACGAGCGCAATCTCGACAAGTTCGACCGCGTGTTCGGCACCGTGTTCAAGGGGCTCGAGAGCCTGCTCGATGCCATGGGCAAGGCGGAGATCCCCGAGGAGTGGCTGAAGAAGCTCGCGGAGAAGTACCTCACCGAGGAAGAGAAGAAGCAGATCGAGGCGATGGGCTGGGACAAGCTCATGGAGACCTTGAAGAAGCGGCTCGAAGAACAGAAGGGCCGCCACCAGGGCGGCAGCAAGTGGATCGGCACCGCCGGCACCTCGCCGTTCGGCGCCCATGGCTATAATCCCGAAGGCGTGCGGATCGGGCAGGAGAAGAACCGCAACAACCGCGCCGTGAAGGTGTGGGACAAGCGCGAGTTCAAGGATCTCGACGGCAATGTCGAGCTCGGCATCCGCAACATCAAGGTGGCGCTGCGGCGGCTGCGCAAGTTCGCGCGCACCGGCGCGCCGGACGAACTCGACCTCGACACCACGATCAAGGAGACCGCCAACCACGGCTATCTCGACGTGCACATGCGCCCCGAGCGGCGCAACGCGGTCAAGGTGCTGGTGTTCTTCGATATCGGCGGCTCGATGGATTCGCATATCGAGCAGGTCGAGGAACTGTTCTCGGCCGCCAAGAGCGAATTCAAGCACATGGAATATTTCTACTTCCACAACTGCCTCTACGAAGGCGTCTGGAAGCAGAACAAGCGGCGCTTCACCGATCGCACCCCGACCTGGGACGTGCTGCACAAGTACCCGCACGACTACAAGGTGGTGTTCGTCGGCGATGCCTCGATGTCGCCTTACGAGATCATGGTGCCGGGCGGCTCGGTCGAGCACGTCAACGAAGAGGCCGGCTCGGTCTGGCTCGACCGCATCACACGCACCTATCCGCACACGGTGTGGCTCAATCCGGTGGCGCAGAAGCACTGGGACTATTCTGAATCGACCACCATCATCCGCCGCCTGTTCTCCGAGCGCATGTATCCGATCACGATCGAGGGTCTGGAGAACGCGATGCGGGAGCTGGTGCGCTAAACGCACAACGCGTCGCGCGCCGCCAGGCGCGCCAACAACATCAGGGAGAGCCCCATGCCCCAGACCATCCATCGCGGCATCAAGGTGATGATCGACGAGGCCAATGCCGAGATCGAGACCATCAGCGCGGCCGATGCGATCACGCTGATCGGCAAGAACGACGTCGTCATCGTCGACATCCGCGATCCCCGCGAGATCGAGCGCGACGGCAAGATCCCCGGCGCGTTCTCCTGCACCCGCGGCATGCTGGAATTCTGGATCGATCCGAACAGCCCCTATGCCAAGCCGATCTTCCAGGAAGACAAGAAGTTCATCTTCCACTGCGCCGGCGGCCTGCGCTCGGCGCTCGCCGCCAAGACCGCGAAGGACATGGGCCTGAAGCCGGTCGCGCATATGGGCGGCGGCTTTGCCGCCTGGCGCGAGGCCGGCGGCCCGATCGAGGCGTGGGAGCCGAAGAAGAAGGGCTGAAAGGCCTCAGGCCCGCAGGGACATCAGATCATGACCGTTGCCGACGATCCGCTCGTTTCGACCGAATGGCTGGCCGCGCATCTCGGCGATGCCAACGTCAAGGTGCTCGACGCGACCTTCAAGCTGCCGGGCGTGCTGCCGCTGCCGAAGGACGATTATCTCGCAGCCCATCTGCCCGGCGCGGTGTTCTTCGACGTCGATGCGGTGTCGGATCACGCCAATCCGCTGCCGCACATGTTTCCGAGCGCCGAGCAGTTCGGCCACGACGTCGGCGGGCTTGGCGTCAGCAATGCAGACACCGTCGTGATCTACGATGCCGGCGGCTGGGTCGCGGCGCCGCGCGCATGGTGGATGTTCCTGTCCTATGGCCATCGCAACGTGCGCATCCTCAACGGCGGTCTGAAGAAGTGGCGCGCCGAGGGCAGGGCGGTCGAGAGCGGCGAGATCAAGGCCAAGCCCGCGACCTTCACGGCGAGCTATGATCCGAAGCGGGTGCGCAGCATCGAGCAGATGATCGCCAATGTCGAAAGCCGTAACGAGCAGGTGATCGATGCCCGCGCTGCCGAGCGCTTCGAGGGCCGCGCGCCGGAGCCGCGGCCGGGCATCCGCGCCGGCCACATTCCCGGCGCCCGCAACGTGCCCTATAACCAATTGTTCGATGCCGCGACCGGCGAGATGAAGCCGCTCGACGATCTGCGCAAGTCGTTCACCGGTGCCGGTGTCAAGCTCGATGCGCCTGTTGTGACCAGTTGCGGCTCCGGTGTCTCGGCCGGCGTGCTGACGCTCGCGCTGTACCGGATCGGCGTCACCGACACCGCGCTCTATGACGGCTCATGGTCGGAATGGGGCCAGGCAAGCGGCCCGCCGATCGCGACCGGGCCGGCCTGATCAATACTCCCAAAGCGCCATGAGTTTGGTTGAATCGGCTTGGCGCGGTCTTGTTTCACCTCTCCCCGGCGGGGAGAGGTGAACTTTCGACGCTGTTCCAGCTCAACCTTACCTCGCTTTAGCGCCGAGTGAGCGGCACCAGGGTCGGTTGGCCGAACGGATCGAGTTGCTGCTGAACGACCTGCCTCGCCGGCTGCGTGCGGACAATGCGCCGGCGCTCCTTATGACGCGGCGCCGGTTTGCTGGCCGTGCTCCGCTCCGGCTTCTTCGCCTCGCTGGTCTTCGGCGCCACAGGCTGTTCGACAACGACCTCGGGGCCGCCGAGTGTCGCAATCCTCGTTGCGGCCTCACTTGCTCCGGGTGACGGCATCGCCGCGGGCTCCGGCGTGGCGACCGCAACGGTCGGTGCGGCAGGCGCGGGGGCGCTGGCGGCGGTCGGCGGATCAGGCATCGCGGCGACCTTGGCCTCGGCGGCGACCGGGGCGGTCTGCGGTGCCGGGTCAGCGGCCGGCGCTTGCGGAGCAACCTCGGTGGGCTGTGCCGGCGCAGGCGTCTCCGCCGCCTGGGCGTCCGGCCTGGGCGGGGTTGGATCGTCCGTCTTCACTGCGGCGACCTTCTCCGGCTCGGCCGCAGGCGATGCCTCGGCGGCAGCGGCCGGCTCGGACGCCGCCGGGGTGGCAGGGGCCGCGCTGTCGGTTGCCACCTTGTCAGCGGTCACCTTGTCGGTCGCGGACGGCTCGACACGAACCATCGCCAGCACAGGCTGTGTTTCGGCCTGTCGGGCGAATTGCGGCTCGGGCGGCGCCCGGCGGGCCGGAATGCTGGCGAATTCCTCATGTGCCGCGCGAAACAGCGCGGCTGCCCCGAGCCCGAACACCAGAAGAGACGTCGCCAGCACGATCGCAGCGAACAGGAAACGAAGGCCGGGGAGCATAAGCGTGGGTTCCCCCTTCTACGGGAGGGTGTCGATGTCGAGGGAACGCGGTGACCACACAAAAAGCCGGCGTCGCGAGCGCGAATCAGGCCGATTCGAGGATATCGCAACGTCTCGGGACTGTTTGTTACAAAATGCGAGCGATTGATGACTTTGGCCACGTAGACGGACTTTGCCCGGTCGTGAGACATCTTTGCCGCAGCGCTGATGCGAATTCACAATAAGCCCGAAATAGCCCGGGTTTCGCGGAATTGTCTTGAATGCGCCGCTATCTTCCTGCATTGGGCCGTTAACGGTCCGGTGTCGCTTGGGGACTATACAAGAGCAATGATGATCAACCGCATTCTGACGATTTGCGCTGCCGCGGCTCTCGGCGTGGCGGGAACTTCGCTCGCGCATGCGCAGCAGGGTTATCCGGCCCCCCAGGGCACTGCCTATTCGACGGCGCCCCAGCCCTATCCGCAGGGCAACATGCCGGATTTCGACGCCCTCAACGACGATGAAGACGCGCCGCGCAATTCCGCTGCGCTGCCGCCGCCGGGACCGGTGATGTCGCCCGACGACCCGCGCTATGGCCGCCCGATGAATGCTCCGGCCTATTCCGATCGCGGTGCGCCGACCGGCCCCGTGATGTCACCCGACGATCCGCGCTATGGCCGTCCGATGAACGCACCGGTCTATTCCGACCGCGGCGCGCCGACCGGCCCCGTGATGTCGCCCGATGATCCGCGCTACGGCCGGCCGATGGGGCCGCCGCCGGTGATCTATGGCGATCGTGGCGGCCCGCAGCAGGCCAATCGCGACAATGGCGTCCCGGCCGCTGGCGTATCCTATGGCGACGACCGCGGCGGCATGCGTCCGCCGGAGGGCGTGACCGGAGCGGTGCCGCAGCAGCAGGCGCCGGTCGATGCCAATGGCAAGCCGGTGCAGATCGCAGCGCTGCCGCCCGACGACCAGCCGGAAGACGGCCCGGCGCAGCTGGCACCGAACCTGCGCCGCCAGGAAGTGGCGTTCGCGACCAAGGAGCCGGCCGGCACGATCGTGGTCGATACGCCGAACACCTATCTCTATTACGTCCTCGGCAATGGCCGGGCGATCCGTTACGGCGTCCGTGTCGGCCGCGATGGCTTCACCTGGACCGGCGTGCAGAAGATCACCCGCAAGGCGGAGTGGCCGGATTGGCACCCGCCGCCGGAGATGATCGAGCGTCAGCCCTATCTGCCGCGCTTCATGGCTGGCGGACCCGGCAACCCGCTCGGCGCCCGTGCGATGTATCTCGGCTCGACCGTGTACCGCATTCACGGCACCAACCAGCCGTCGACCATCGGCAAGTTCGTGTCGTCGGGCTGCATCGGCATGCTGAACGAGGACGTCTCGGACCTGTTTGAACGCGCCAAGGTCGGCACCCGCGTGGTAGTGCTGCCCGGCGGCGCAGCCCCGGGGACGACGACGGCCTCCGCCGCGCCGCCGCCGAACCCGATGGCTCCTGCGCAGGCCCAGGTCGCGCCGCTGCCCGGCACGCAGCCGACCTCGGTGCAGCCGCTGCCCGCGCCGGTGACGGTGCGCTAGGCCAACCAGGCGAATTGATTGTTGAAAAGGGCGCGCCAACGGTGCGCCCTTTTTTTGTTGCAACCTGCCAGTCTGTTTCGACGTTGCTGCTATGAGGCATGCGATGCAAGAAGCTCGGCAGGAAACCCGCCTGACCTATCCGCCGCTGAACACGCCGAAGCCGGTCGCCGACGATGTGTGGATCGTCGACGGCCCGGTGATCCGGTTCGGCCCGCGCGGCTTCAGGATGCCGTTTCCGACCCGCGCAACGATCCTGCGTCTGCCCGGCGCGCAGCTCTTCATTCACTCGCCAACCCCGTTGGTGGACGAGCTCAAGGCCGGGATTGCCCGTCTCGGCACGCCGCGCTGGATCATCGGGCCGAACCGCCTGCACTATTGGTGGATCCCTGAATGGCATGCGGCCTATCCCGACGCGCGCGTCTTTCTCGCGCGTGGGATCGCACAGCAGGCCGGCGATCGGCTGGCCCTCGATGGCGAGCCGCTGGAACGGCGATCGGGCTATCCGTGGGATGAGTGGATTGCGACGCTTCCGGTTGCCGGCAGCTACATGACGGAGGCTGTGTTCTTCCACCTGAAGTCACGGACCTTGCTGCTGACCGACCTGATCGAGAATTTCGAAACCGAACGAATTGGTTCGCCGTTGATGCGATTCCTGACCTGGATCGGCGGCGTGCGCGATCCGGACGGCAGTACGCCGCGCGACATGCGATTGACCTTCCGGCGCGACAAGGCGGCACTGAAGGCCGCCGTCACCTGCATGATCGGATGGGACCCGGAGCGGATCATCCTCGCCCATGGCCGCTGGTACGACCGCAACGGCCGTGCCGAGCTCGAGCGAGCGTTCCGCTGGCTCGGCTAGAGCATGATGAGATCAGGTTGATCTGGAGCGGCGTCGATAGTTCACCTCTCCCTTGGGAGAGCAGGGCTATCGCATATGGTGTGAGCAGCCATGTGAACGCCGTCATGGCCGGGCTTGTCCCGGCCATCCACGTCTTCCTTCACAAGAAAACAAGACGTGGATGCCCGGGACAAGCCCGGGCATGACGATGTGGAAACGTCAGTTCCAGAGCCCTTAGATGTCATATGCGATAGCCCTACTTGGGAGAGGTCGATTTGCGCAGCAAATCGAGTGAGGGGTTGCGGTCTATCGAGAGAGCAAGAGCCCTCACCCGGATTGCACTGGGCGAAGCTTCGCATCGCCAGCGCAATCCGACCTCTCCCCAACGGGGCGAGGTGAACCGAGACCGCGCCAAGCCGATTCAATCAGAGCTTATCCCGCTTTAGTCGCGACGAATGCTGCGATCAGGCGAGGCGCCGCGGCGGTTCGCCGCCTTTGGTGAAGGCGTCGATGCAGGCGACCATCTGCTGATAATGCGCCTGGAGGCTCTCGCGGGTCGCGTAGCCGAGATGCGGCGTGATCACGACGTTGTCGAGCTTGCGGAGCGGATGGTCCGATGGCAGCGGCTCGACCGAGAACACGTCGATGCCGGCCCCGGCAATCCTCTTGTCGCGCAGCGCGGCAAGCAATGCGTCCTCGTCGACGATCGGCCCGCGCGCGGTGTTGACGAGATAGGCCCGTGGTTTCATGCGGGCGAGGTCGGCGGCGCCGACCAGTCCGCGTGAGCGCGGGCTCAGCACGACATGAATGGTGATGATGTCCGATGTCGCGAACAACTCGTCCTTGCTGGCGTAGCCGACGCCGGCCTCCTTGCACGTCTCGGGCGTCAGGTTGGGGCTCCAGGCGATCACGTTCATGCCGAACACCTTGGCCATGCCGGCGACCTTGCTGCCGAGCTTGCCGAGGCCGATGATCCCAAGCGTCTTGCCCTCGATCTCGGTGCCGGCAAACGTCTGCCACGCCTCGCCGGCATGCATGCGCGCGTTCTCGCGGCCGATGCCGCGGGTCAATTCCAGGATCAGGCCCATGGTCAGGGGCGCGGTGGGATCGCGGCTGTACTGGGTGCCGCACAGCACCACCTTGCGCTCCTTGGCAGCCGCCATGTCGATCGCGGCGTTGCGCATGCCCGACGTGATCAGGAGCTTCAGCTTGGGCAGCACGTCGAGCAGGCCCTTCGGGAACGGGGTGCGCTCGCGCATCGCGCAGATGATCTCGAAATCCTTCAGCGCACCGGCTGCATCGGCTTCGCTGGCGAACGGCTTGTCGAACACCGTGACGTCGACCCGGTCCTTGACCTGTGGCCAGTCGGCCAGCGACAGCGCGATGTCGAAATAGTCGTCGAGGATTGCACAGCGCAGCCGCGTCATCGGGAGGTCCAATCAGGGTGAGGATGACGGCGGGAGATCAACCGTCGGAACGCCCGTGATGGTCGCGCGCAATCGGCAGGTGCGCAAGCGGCCGCGGTTTCAAAAATCGGCGACGGTCACGCCGGACGGGACGGCTTGTGCGCCTTGGCGGACCGGATATCGGCGAGCATCGATCGGACCGCCGGCGACAGCGCCATCTGCTTGGCCCGGCAGGCCGGACCAGGACCGCGCATATAGTGCAGTTCCGGGCGGTAGGGATTGAAGGCCTTGACGAAGAAGGCACGCCAAAAGGCACGAAATTCGGCCAACGGCGTCGCCTGGCCCTTGATTACCGGGCGCGCGAGAGGTGCTGAAATAATGGTAGCCATGACATGGCCTCTACTGTTCTGGTCGCGGTTCTGCCGCGAAAACCGCCGTTTTTCCGGCGTTGGAAACGAGTTTTGGCCTGATTTATTAAAAGATGGTTTCAATTGTCGTGATTCGGCGCACACATGGTGTCGATCCGGTAATCACCCCTGGTGCACCGATGAAACGTGGTGAACGGACGGAAAACGCCTGGCCCGCGGTTGCGCTTTCGGGGGCCGGCCGTTACATCGGCGGCAGCAAAATTTCCACACATCGGATCAATTCCAGGGACAGCGGATGGCTCGCCAGTTCATCTATTTCATGCAGGGTCTGACCAAGGCGTACCCGACCCGCAAGGTGCTCGATAACATCCATCTGAGCTTCTACCCGGACGCCAAGATCGGCGTGCTCGGCGTCAACGGCTCGGGCAAGTCGACCCTGCTCAAGATCATGGCCGGCCTCGACAAGGAATATAACGGCGAGGCCTGGGTCGCCGAGGGCGCCCGCGTCGGCTACCTCGAGCAGGAGCCGCAGCTCGATGCCTCGCTCTCGGTTCGTGAAAACGTCATGCAGGGCGTCGCCAAGCAGAAGGCGATCCTCGACCGTTACAACGAGTTGGCCGTCAACTACTCGGACGAGACGGCTGACGAAATGACCAAATTGCAGGACGAGATCGAAGCCCAGGGCCTGTGGGATCTCGACAGCAAGGTCGACCAGGCGATGGACGCGCTGCGCTGCCCGCCCGACGATGCCGATGTCACCAAGCTCTCGGGCGGTGAACGCCGCCGCGTCGCGCTGTGCCGCCTGCTGCTCGACCAGCCGGAACTGCTGCTGCTCGACGAACCGACCAACCATCTCGACGCCGAGTCGGTGTCGTGGCTGGAAGGTCATCTGCGCAACTATCCGGGCGCAATCCTGATCGTGACCCACGATCGCTACTTCCTCGACAACGTCACGAGCTGGATCCTCGAGCTCGACCGCGGCCGCGGCATCCCCTACGAGGGCAATTATTCATCCTGGTTGCAGCAGAAGCAGAAGCGGCTCGAGCAGGAAGGCCGCGAGGACGCCGCGCATCAGAAGACCCTGGCTCGCGAGCAGGAGTGGATCGCATCCTCGCCCAAGGCACGTCAGGCCAAGTCCAAGGCGCGCTACCAGCGCTATGAGGAGCTGCTGAAGCAGGCCAGCGAGAAGCAGACCCAGACCGCGCAGATCACGATTCCGGTCGCCGAACGGCTCGGCCAGAACGTCGTCGACTTCGAAGGCCTCAGCAAGGGCTTTGGCGACCGCATGCTGATCGACGACCTCACCTTCAAGCTGCCGCCGGGCGGCATCGTCGGTGTGATCGGCGCCAACGGCGCCGGCAAGACCACGCTGTTCAAGATGATCACCAAGCAGGAGGAGCCCGACAAGGGCACCATCACCGTCGGTGAAAGCGTTCACCTCGGCTATGTCGACCAGTCGCGCGATGCGCTCGACGGCAAGAAGACGGTGTGGGAGGAGATTTCCGGCAACAACGAGCTGATCCTGCTCGGCAAGAAGGAAGTCAACTCGCGCGGCTACTGCTCGTCGTTCAACTTCAAGGGCGCCGACCAGCAGAAGAAGGTCGGTGCGCTGTCCGGCGGTGAGCGCAACCGCGTGCATCTCGCCAAGATGCTGAAGTCCGGCGCCAACGTGCTGCTGCTCGACGAACCGACCAACGACCTCGACGTCGACACGCTGCGCGCGCTGGAAGAGGCGCTGGAGGATTTCGCCGGCTGCGCCGTCATCATCAGCCACGATCGCTGGTTCCTCGACCGCATTGCGACCCACATCCTGGCCTTCGAGGGCGACAGCCATGTCGAATGGTTCGAGGGCAACTTCCAGGACTACGAGAAGGACAAGATGCGCCGGCTCGGCCAGGACAGCATCATTCCGCACCGCGTGAAGTACAAGAAGCTGACGCGCTGAACTGCGACACCGTCATGCCCGGCCTTGTGCCGGGCATCCGCGTCTTGCTTCGCGGCGACAAAGACGTGGATGGCTGGGACAAGCCCGGCCATGACGCGTGAGAAGAGCGAGCGTCACGACGTGCAAATTTGCGGAATCGTGACCGGATCGCGGCGTAATCTGCGGCCAGTTGTCGCTTTTCAAGCGCGCGGGATTGCGTAGATAGAGCGCTCCGCAATTTCCAATCCCGCGAGCACTCCCTCATGTCCGCTGTTTCCGACGCGCCCGCCCGCTCCAAGGGCCGGTCGCTGCGTCCCGTCCCCATGCTGATCTTCGGATCGCGCTGGCTGCAATTGCCGCTCTATGTCGGCCTGATCATCGCCCAGGGCGTCTACGTCGTGCTGTTCCTCAAGGAGCTGTGGCACCTGTTCGCCCATGCCTTCGATTTCAGCGAGCAGCAGATCATGCTGGCCGTCCTCGGCCTGATCGACGTCGTCATGATCTCGAACTTGCTGGTGATGGTGATCGTCGGCGGCTACGAGACCTTCGTCTCGCGCCTCAATTTGCGGGGCCATCCCGACGAGCCGGAATGGCTCAGCCATGTCAATGCCAGTGTGCTGAAGATCAAGCTGGCGATGGCGATCATCGGCATCTCCTCGATCCATCTGCTGCGCACCTTCATCGAAGCCGGCGCGCTGTCGTCCGGCAAGGCCACCTACACCGAGACCGGCGTGATGTGGCAGACCATCATCCACTGCGTCTTCATCCTGTCGGCCATCGGCATCGCCTTCGTCGACAAGCTGTCGAACGACTCGATCGAGGGCGCCAAGCAGCAGGTCGGGCACTGAGGCGCGGTGAGATGAAGATCACCGCGCCGTGCGCGAGCCGGCGAGGATCGGTGCGGTGATCCTGCCAAGCCAACCCGGAATCTGCGCCGCGCCGCGCGGGAATCCGCGGGCCATCGCGAGCAGGAATGCGGGCTGCCAGACGCCGAACAGCACCAGCCAGCCCAGCCAATCCGGAAATTTGACGACCGCGCCGTAGACTGTGCCCGCGGCGATCGCCGCGAGCCAGGTGATGACGACGCTGTCGAGCCGCCTGAAGCCGGGATTTGTCAGGATCACGCCAAGAATCGTGATCGCACCCCCAACCGCGCCGCCGACGCCGCCGATCAGGTAGCCCATGAAAGGGTTGTTGCTGAGGGTGTCGCGGACCTCGGCGGCGGGTTCTGTCGTCGCGTCCGCGAGGCTGGCGGCGGCATCAGCCGGGGTGTTGACGGCTCTCGAATACTGGCTGAGCGATTGCAGCGTGACGCTGCTGGCATCGAAGGCTGCGATCCATGCCGCCGCAGTGATCGCAACCACCAGCGCCAACTGAAACCGATCCCTGATGCCGAAGATGAAATTGCAGGTCGCGACCACCAATCCGAAGATCAGGCCGGGAAGCACGGTTACTCCGCCGGCCGGCCCGGTATCGACGAATGAGTATTGCAGGATGCCGGTGGCATATTTCACGGTAAGGGTGCAGGCGACCGCCGAGGCGAGCGCAAGCGCGAGGAACGGCATGATGGATCGCCCACGCGACTGCGCGCTCTCGGCCTCCAGCATGCGATCCACCGCGGCGCGTGTCTCGGCCGCGGCGCTGCCCTGCGGTTCCAGGATCGTGACCGCCTTGAGATAGGTCGGGACCTGGTCGAGTGGGGTCGGTGCCATCATCACCGGCAGCACGCGATTGCTCGGGTTCGGCCATTTGGTCCGGGCAAAGGCCAGCTCGCTCAGCGTGTAGCGTCCCCTGGTCACCGATTCCGGGCTGATCAGGAACACCATAAAATCGCTGCTTTCGATGGCTTTTTCGACGCGCGCATCGAAGCTGTCGCCCGGCGGGAGATCGTCGTGCGAAAAGAAAACGTCATGGTCGCAATTGCGCAGGGACTGAGCGATGCTGTCAGCCTGCGATTCCAATTCGGAGGGAAATGACAGAAATATGCGCATGGCAAAACCTACCACCCAGAATTGAATTCTGACAATTGCGGAATCCGCCTTGCAATGCCTGTTTCTGCCGGATGAGATCGATCATGAAATGGCCAGCCACACTCGTCGCATGCGCATTGCTGCTCGTCGCGCCGCTACAGCGGCCCGCCTACGCCGCCGACGCCGCATTCACCCAGTTCGTCGCCTCGCTATGGCCGGAAGCCAAGGCCGCCGGCGTGTCGCGTGAAACCTTCGAGCGCGAGACGCGCTCCCTCGAGCCCGACTACAAGCTGCCCGACCTGATCCTGCCCGGACGTCCGAAGACCGGCGCGCCTGCGCAGGCCGAGTTCGTGCAGGTGCCGGCCGATTACATCAAGGAAGCGTCGATCGCGCGGCTCGCGGCGGAGGGGCAGCGACTGATGCAGAAGTATCGCTCCTCGCTCGACGCGATCGAGAAGCGGTTCGGCGTGCCGGCGCCGATCGTGCTGGCGATCTGGGGCCGCGAGACCGATTACGGCCGCTACGCGCTGCCCTACGACACGCTGCGCGTGGTCGCGACCCAGGCCTATGTCGGCCGCCGCAAGGATCAGTACCGCACCGAGTTCATCCTCGCGCTGAAGATCCTCGGCGAGGGCGTGGTGACGCGCAAGGAGCTGCGCTCGTCCTGGGCGGGCGCGACCGGCTACACCCAGTTCCTGCCGTCCGAGTATTACAAGCACGGCGTCGATCTCGACGGCGATGGCAAGGTCGACATCTGGCATTCGGTGCCGGACGCGCTCGCCTCCGCCGCGCAGCAACTCGTCAACAAGGGCTGGCAGCCCGGCGTGCGCTGGGCCTACGAGGTCACGGCACCCGGCGATGCCGACTGCACGATGGGCGTGCCCGAAGTGACGAAGCCGATCAGCCAGTGGCTGCGCGCCGGCTTCGTGCCGGTGCGCGGGCAAAAGCTCAGCGCCACCGAGCAGGCGCAGACGGCCTCGCTGCTGCAACCGGAGGGCATCTACGGCCCGGCCTTCCTGACCACGCCGAACTACTTCGTGATCAAGGAATACAATTTCTCCGATCTGTACGTGCTGTTCGTCGGCCATCTCGCCGACCGCATGACGAGCCCGCAGCCGTTCGCGACGCCATGGTCGGCCTCGAAGCAGCTGCGCTCCACCGATGTCGAGGCGATGCAGCAGCATCTGACCAAGATCGGCCTCTACAAGGACAAGCTCGACGGCAAGGCCGGGATGCAGACCCGCGCGGCGCTCGGCGCCTATCAGAAGCAGGCCGGGCTGAAGGTCGATTGCTGGCCGAGCGAAGCGGTGCTGCGCGCGATGAACGGGCGCTGACCAGCGGCTGGCGGCGCAAACAAAAACCCGGCCGTCAGGCCGGGTTTTCGAGTGTGATGCTGAAACCGTGTCAGTCGATCAATCGCAAACCTGGATGCGACGGAAGCGCCAGCCATAGCCGTCCCAGAAGCGCTCGCGAACCCAGCGGCACGGAGCTTCTTCAACGTAAACAGGCGCCGGTGCAACATAGACCGGGGCCGGGCGCGCGCCTGCGATAGCGCCGCCGAGCAGGGCGCCGCCGATCAGGCCGCCGGCAACGCCGGCTGCGATCGCGCCGCCGTCTCCGGCCTTGGCAGGCGGAGCAACAGCCAGCGAACCGGCAATCGTGGTAACGGCGACAAGGGCAGCTAAAGTCTTCTTCATGTCTTTGGCTCTCCTGGAAGGTGGTGGCGTCGTGGCTCGACGCCGGGTTTAGGTGACTCGCACGCTGATCTCGAACTGCTGTCTTGCTAAACAGCGCAGAACAGTCAACCGAAAGTAAACGTCGGCAGGCTCATCGCGCAGAAAAGCGGTTTTTTCTGGCCACCCAAACAGATGTCCCGGAAAAACAGTCTGTTTTCCGGGACATCTGGTTCGAATTAATCGAGATGAACGTCGATCAGTCGCAAACGCGAACGCGACGAATGCGCCAGTTGTAGCCGTCCCAGAAGCGCTGGCGTTGCCAGTAGCAGTCGGGACCGTAACCGGGCTCGGCGACATAGGCCGGACCGGGCGCGTAGTAGCCATAGCCCGGACCGTAGTAGCCGTTCTGCGATGCGATCGCGCCGCCGACGATGGCGCCACCGATCAATCCCGCAGCGACGCCAGCGGCGACACCGCGTTGTGCCTGGGCGGGGGCGGGCACCGCCACAGCCGAAACCGCCAGAGTGGCGGCGGCGCAAAGCGCCAGCAATGTCTTCTTCATGACCTCACCTTTCTCACGGGAGCTGGGACAGCGTGCGTTGGCGATCTGTCTCGCCTGAAGGTTCCATATTCCGCTTGAATGATCAATGAACGACGCTGCCGCATTCACGTCCAAATGCTTGCAGCTTTTGACATATCTTGCAACGCACAAGCTCGTTGCGCCGGCGGTGAAGCGGGCGCCGGCGGGCATTTGAGGCCGATTCGTCGCGCAAGCGCGAGCCAATCTGATTTAGACCCATTCCAATATGAATCCCGCATCAGTTTGGAATTGCTACAAAAACCGTCTTTTCCTTTTGCATCAGGTCGGGCCCGACAATATCCATATTGCCAAGCATCACCCGTTGGACCCGCTTGCTCTGATGATTGTCTGCTCCTGTAACGTTCTCAGCGACCACGATGTCCGCAATGCCGTGAATGCCGGCGGGTCCGTGACTCGAAATGCCAAGCAGGTTTACGGCTGCCTCGGCTGTAGCGCCGAATGCGGCCGCTGCGCGCGCACCATCAAGGCGATCATCGACGAGGCGCTCGGTCCCTGCGCCAAGGCCTGCTGCGCCGGCTGCCCCCACGCCGGCCACCCGCACGCCGCCAACCAGGACGCCCAGGCGGGCGAGTTCGCCCTCGCGGCCTGCTGATTTCAGCCAGATCTCCCGAATCCAATTATCCACGCACCGCTTCTGCGCAGGCTTGCCCTCGTCGGCAATCTGATTTAGAAGCGTTCTAAATTCAATGCGGACCAGTTTGGCCGCGACAGGTGGAGTGGATCATGCAAGGCGACCCGAAGGTCATCGATTATCTGAACAAGGGGCTGCGCAGCGAACTGACCGCCATCAATCAGTACTGGCTGCACTACCGGATGCTCAACAATTGGGGCCTGCTGGAGATGGCCAAGGTCTGGCGCAAGGAATCCATCGAGGAGATGGAGCACGCCGACAAGTTCGTCGACCGCATCCTGTTTCTCGACGGCTTCCCGAACCTTCAGGTGCTCGATCCGCTGAAGATCGGCCAGGACGTCAAGGAGATCATCGAGTGCGACCTCGCGGCCGAGATCGGCGCGCGCACGCTCTATCAGGAGGCGGCGACCTACAGCCACGGCGTCAAGGACTACGTCAGCCGCGACCTGTTCGAGAGACTGATGAAGGACGAGGAAGACCATATCGACTTCCTCGAGACCCAGCTCGACCTGATCAAGCGCATCGGCCTTGAGCTCTACACCCAGAAGCACGTCGGCCATCTGAAGGGCGAGGAGTCCTGATCGGCCTGGCGCCCACAGCGCGGCGCCCGAAATACGAGAGGCCGTCCTTGCGGGCGGCCTCTTTTGTTTTTGCTGTCGGGATCGAGCCGGTCGTCAGTAGCAGCGCGTGATGTTGACGGTGCGGTCGCCGCCGCGTCCGGGCACCGTGACGCTCTCGGTGGGACAGCTCGATACATAGGGGCGGTCCGACGGCACCACGGCCGGCGGATAGCGGTGCGCCCAGTCCCAGGGCACGTCCTGGGTGTAGGTGTAGCGCACGTCGTTGGACGCCGGCGCCGGGACTTCGGCAACGGGAGCGGCGGCCAGCGCATCGTCGTAATATCCGCCGGTCCCCGGCAACACGATGCCGGGCACGCGTACATGGTGGCGGAAGCCTGGATGGTGCGAAGAAAACGTGCCGCGCGCCGCGGTTCCGGATCTCGCATAGGTCTCGGTCGGGGAAGCAAGCAGCAGCGCTGCAACGCCAAGGGACGCCATCAGCGCCCCATTTGTTCGATAGCTCATGGCACGCACCAACTCGCGGTTACGGAGCATTGTGCGGACGCTAGGCTGCGCCGCGTTGCACCCGCAAACTCATCCTTAACTATTGGTTAAAAAGTAAGGTTAACAGGGGGCATATTTTCCAAGTTCGCGCGACCCCGCTTCAGGTGGGCGTTGTGGGCGCATGGAATTCTCACGCCAGCACACCTATTTTGCTTTTCGCCAAGGCCAATCGATCACGCCTGCGCAATAGAGCGCCCACCAGATCAGGACCGGCTGAAACGCCAGCCTCGGTCCGTGATAGAGCCAACTGTTGCTGATGTAAGGCAGCTCGATGCCGTCGATCGCGTGCTTGAAATTCGCCGGCCAAACGCAAATCGCATATGCCGCGAGCCCGATGCCCGCCCATCGGCGCAACGGCCCTGCCACCAGCGCCACAGCGCCGGCGATCTCGCAAATCCCAGTGGCTAAAATCACGGTTGGTGCGAACGGCACCCAAGACGGCGTAATGGCCAACAGTTTTTCAGGGACCCAGAGATGCGCTAGGCCGGCAGCGGCATAGATCGCCGCGAGGATCCAGCGCAGGACGGCACGAAAACGTTCGTCTGAGGGTTCGGGCATGGTGAGAGGGCTAACACAGGCTCAACGCGTCGACACGCGGAACCTAAACTGCATCAGCAGGTACGAAGCAACTGATGATGATGTTGCCGCCGTGGTGCACGTACCACACGACGGCCTCGCCGACCGGATTGCCGCGGTCGCGGATCACGGCGCGCTCCGGCACCATCATCCATTCGCCCTCGATCGGCACCCAATAGGCGCCGTTGCGAACATCGTAATTGGTGCGATGGCCATCGGAGATGTCGCAGCACGGCACGCCATTGGGCGCGATCACGCTCTTGAACCAGGCGCGGATATCGGGCGGCACGTTGTCGTATTGGCCGTTGTCGAACGCCAGCGCGGCGCCCGCCAGCATGGCGAGCCACGCAAGCACCACGATATGCGTGAGCCTTCGCATCCCGTTCCTCCGCGAAATTCTCGCGTGTGACGCGCGCAAGGTCGCGTTGCGCGAATCCGGCATTGGCGCGATTAGGCACGAACCGTGCGCGCGATGCATGCTCAAAGAATGAGCGAAGCAGCGTGGCGCCAGCTTGATGCAGTGCGGGATCGCAGTGCTCAGGATGGCTTGTTCGCCCGGGTCTTCTTCACGGGCTTCGCCGCGATGTTGTCCCGCGCCATCGCGAGCGCGCTGCGCAGCGTGACCTGATCGGCCTTGGCGAGGCGGACATTGGTGCTGCCGCCCTTGCCCCAGCCGCCCGGCACCGGCCGGAAGATCTCCGGTTCGGCCTCGACCACGACAGCCTGCTGTTCGGGCGTCAGCTTCACCATGCCCCATGCCTTGTCGGGATAGCCGAGCGTTGCGAAGATGCGTTTGCCGACGCGGAAGTCGGCGGTGCCGTGATGGGTGCCTTCAACCACATCGGGCAGGCTCAGCGCGGCGCGGCGGAAGCGATTTGCGGACATGGTCGCCAACATCGGTCTCTTCGGCGCAACCTATCACGTGCCGCAGACGGTCACACGCCGGTCAGATCGTAGAATGCCGCGATCAGGCGCGTGATCTCGGTGGAGTTCGCGATCACCAGCGCAAGGTCGTCCTTCTCCGGCTTGCCGGACTGGATCCGCTCCAGGGCTTCGCTCGATTGCTTGACGATCGCGGCGATCCTGCGCAGCAGGTCCTCGCGGGTCACGATCTTGCTCAGGTCGGTGCTGGTGTATTTCTGCAGGTTCCGCAACCTGGTCTGGTCGAAAGGCTGCTTGAACGCACGCGATCCAGCCTGATCGACCAGAATCTTGTAGGCGGAGTCGTATCCTTCTTTTGCCGAATTGAGCGCGCGCCGGACCGCTTCCGGATTCTGTTCGGCGATCCCGCCAAGTACGCCGTTGCCGGCGGCGCAGTTGGCTCGCGCCAGGTTTGAGATCGGTTGGGCGACCTGCCTGTCCTGATCGGCTTGCCTTCCCTTCGTGATCACATCGTCCAGGGCGTCGGCGAGCGCGATCCGGTGAGCGCCCGTGCAGCAGGCAACCACGATGATTGCGAGAGCCGCCATCCTTGGCACCAGCATTGTCGCCTCCTACGGTATGTTGGTCTGATCGCAGATCTTTTCGACGGCCGGCAGCTTGACGCCACTGAGCGCGAAGCCCTCCTTGCGAAACTTCGGACAAGCCTGGGTCGCGATTGCGCGCCAGGATTCCACGGAAATGCCGCCGTGCCGGTAGAGATCGTAGATGTTGGAAAACTTCGCGTCGTACAGTCCGGCGTAGGACTGCATCTTCTCGGGCGGGGCGTCGATGACGGCACGGAAGAAGTCGGTATAGTCCGACTGCATCTTGTAATCATTGTTGGTTCGATAGAAGTCGATCGCATTCATGATCTGAATGATCGCGATCCCCGCTCCGAAGGCTGCAACGCCAAGCGCCAGCCACGGAACGGCCCGGTCCTGCGGACGCGCCAACGCCAGCCTGAGAGCCGCGACCTCTCGCGTCAAACCATCGTTCTGCCGCTCTGCTTCCTTGAGATCGGCCAATCGCGCCACCGCGACCGGATCGACCAGCTCCGTGCCGTCGGCGGCGGTCTCGGTGGACAGGCGTCCAGCGGCAATCATGGCGTCCAGATCGGCAATCGAAAATGGACAGTTCTGGGCAACCTGGTCTTTGGAAATGCCGGGCATCGTCGCTCCGAAACGCGGCTGCAAGGCAATGATCGTACAATATCTAGGATATAGTTGATTTGGAGACAACCACAAGACGAATAAGTGTCGACTGCGCGTCTCGGCTACATCGCCCGCTGCGGCGTCACTCGCAGCAACTCCTGCAATTGACCGGAGTAGAATCTGGCGTCGCCGGTCGTGAGATGGCCGCGCGTCTCGCTGCTTGCCGGGATCAGGTAGATCTTGCCGTTCTTGATCCGCTTGACCGCTGCCTCGGTGACGCCGGTCTCCGGTGGATTGCGCTCGTCGTCGCCCGCGTTGATCGCAAGCAGGGTGGCCTCAATCTTCTCCATGCCGGCCGAGGGATCGTAGTCGTGCGAGGCCTCCCATTGATAGATGTAGTCGTTGGCGTCGGCGGTGACCGGCAGCGCCAGTTGCTCGTCGACCAGCCTGTCGGCCTGCGCCGCGGTCGGTGCCTGCGTCTGGTAGCCGAGCGTGCCGCCGGCGCTGGCGAAGCGATAGGCCGCGATGGCGTATTTCATCATCCGCGGCTGGCTCGCATAGTTGCCGCCATTGTAGTCGGGATCGTTGCGGATCGTCTCCAGCATCGCCCGCCGCAGGATCCAGTTGCGCGCCGCCATCGCGGTCGGCTGCGAGGCCATCGGCACCAGCACGTCCATCATCTGCGGATAGCGCACGCCCCAGATCCAGGTATGCATGCCGCCCATCGAATTGCCGATCACGAGCCGCAGATGCTTGATGCCGAGCCCTTCGGTAACGAGCCGGTATTGCGCGTCGACCATGTCGTTGTAGTCGTACTTCGGAAAGCTCGTCCGCATCGCGTCCGACGGCTTTGACGATTTGCCGTGCCCGATGCCGTCGGGAATGATGATGAAGTATTTCGACGCGTCGAGCGGTTGCCCCGGTCCGAACAACTCGCCGGCAAAGGCCGGCGTCAGCATGCTGGCGGCCGAGCCGCCGGAACCGTGCAGCACCAGCACCGGCTGCCCGGTCGGCGCGCCGACCGTGGTGTAGTGCAGCCGCAGTTCCGGCATCACCTCGCCGCTGTGAAACTTGAAGTCCTTTGCGATCCACTCGCCATCCTGTGGCGCGGGATAATCTGCGGCCATGGCCGATACCGACATCGAGACGAGAGCGGCCACAAGCGCCGCGCACAGACGGATCATGCTGCTTCTCCCCCACGCGCGGCGCCCTTGTCCAGCCGCGTCGCTGCAAGCCTAGCATGACGCAGGCTGCTGTCCGAGAGCAGCTCTGCGCGCTGGCGCAGATGTGTCCGGCTAACTCGCCTTCAGGACATCGAGTGCATACCAACCCCAATAGACGCGGTGGCGCTGGATCAGGCCGTGCTGGATGTCCATCACCTCGACGAGATCCATCTGGTCGCCATCAGGGGCCTGGCGCGGATATTCCCAGGTGAGGATCCGGCCGTCGCTGAAGAAGCCCTGCTTGAACCGCCGCCGTTGCGGCGGATTGGTGCGGAACACGCGCGTGATGAATTCGCGCAGCGCCTCCCGACCCTGCACGATCCCATCCCTGGTCCGCATCAGATGCTGCACCAGCGGGCTCTCGATCGAGGCATCCGGAGCGTAGAGCGACAGCGCCGCTTCGAGGTCCTTGTTGCCGAGAGCCTCGTCCCAGAGCCGGTAGATGCGTTCCGCGTCGTTGCCGTTTGCCGTCATGATCGTTTCCTTGCATGTCGTCGACTGCCGCCGATTTGATCGGAAGACGTGCTCGCGACGTTTCAGGAAAATCTGAAATGAGTTTCGCAATGTTGCGAATGCGCGTAGACGTTTCAGTCTGCCATGGAGGACGATAGCGGTGGGGTCATCCCAATCCGTGCAGACCGGATTTTCGCGGATCGCCGAGGCCTTGGGCGATCCGGTGCGCGAGGCCATGGTCAGCGCGCTGGCCGACGGCAAGGCGCTCCCCGCGGGCGAGCTTGCCGCGGTCGCCGGCATTTCGCCGCAAGGCGCCAGCGCGCATTTGCAGAAGCTGGTCGATGCGCGCGTGCTGTCGGTGTGGGCGCAAGGCAGGTTCAGATACTACCGGATCAGGGATGACGACGTCGCGGCGCTGATCGAGCACCTGGTCGACCTTGCGGCCAAAGCCGTTGGCGGGCGCAAGCGTGCGATGCCGGCCGAGCAGCTCAGGCAGTCGCGCACCTGCTACCATCACCTTGCGGGTCAGCTCGGGGTGCTGCTGTCGAATGCGCTGATCCGCCGCCGGCTCGTCATCATCGATGGCCGCGATGGTCGCGTGACCGAGCAGGGGCTGGCCTGGTGCCGCGCCGAAGCGATCGAGTTCGATCCGGCGCGGCAGCCGCATCTGCGGCTTTGCAACGACTGGACCGAACGGGTGCCGCATCTCGCCGGCCCGTTTGCCAATGCCGTGCTGGCGCGGCTCGTGGAGATGCGCGGCGTTGCGCCGCATCGGATTCCGCGCGCGCTGCGGATCACCGACCGGGGGCGCGCCTTCTTCGACCGGCTCGGCGTGCAGGTTCCGTTCTGAAGCCGCTAGCGGCCGTCCTCGACCTCGGTTTCCGGACGGTCGTTGCCGGAGGCGGTCTCGGTCAGCCATTTGCCGTCCGGGGTCTCATACTGGATTGCCTCGGTGCGGCCGGGAACGCGTTGCTCGTTGGCCGCGCGTCTGGCGGCGGCAAGTGCCGCGGCATGGGTAGGAAACGGTTCCGAGAACACCCCGTTGACGGTATAGGCCCAACCGCCGTCGTGCTGGACAACCTTGTAGATCACGTGGCTCATCCGGAACCTCGCTTCCGCCGTGGACGATGAGGCTGCCAGAATAGACCACGATGTCGTATTTGCAGCAGCCGATCGTCCTTGAGCATGATCCGGAAAAGTGGAAGCCGGTTTTCCGAGAAGATCATGCGCAAACATCGACAGAGCCGCCCGGTTGCTGCGGGCGAGGGAGACCGCCATGTGCCGCAATATCAAGACGCTGTTCAACTTCGAGCCGCCCGCCACCGAGGACGAGATCCACGCCTCGGCGTTGCAGTTCGTGCGCAAACTATCCGGCTTCAACAAGCCGTCGCAGTCCAATGAGGCCGCCTTCAACCTCGCCGTGATCGAGGTCTCGGACGCCGCGCGCAAGCTGCTGGTCTCATTGCAGACCACCGCGCCGTCCCGCGATCGCGAGGTCGAGGCGGAGAAGGCGAGGGAACGTTCGCGCCTGCGATTCGGCTGAGATCGGCGCATTCCGTGATGCAGGTCACGGTTCGGCGCCGCGCTCCGGGGCATCATCTGCCTTCACCCCGATCCCGGAGCAAACCCCGTGAAGCCTGCCGTCCTGCTCATCCCCAGCGCGATTGCGTTCGCGGTTCTCTGGACCTGCGGCATGCTGTGGTCGAGCGGCACGATCGACTGTGCCAATGTCACGATCCTGTCGGCGTGCGGGACGTTTGCAGGCGTCGCCTGGTACTACGCGATGCGCTGGGTCTTTCAGCTGATGCATCTGGTTCGGCCGTCTGACCCTCCGGCCAATCCAGGCGGCGAGCGGTGAGTGTCGGGCGCAATGCGCTGGCCCGCAATGACGCGGACCTGGCCGGCCGCGTCATCGCGCAATGACGGGATGGTTACTTCTTGTCCTTCTTGCGGTGCTTCTTCTTTTTCTTGTGATCGCCGTCTTCGTCCTCATCATCAGCGAAATCGATCGCGTCGACATCAAGGGCGATCGCTTCCGCTGCCGCGCGCTCGGCGGCGTCGCGTTCGGCCAGCTCGGCGGCCTCACGCTCCTTGGTGCGCTTGTAGTCTTCCCAGGCGTCGAAGATCATGTGCAGCCACGGCATCACCTGCTCGATCGACGGCAACTGGCCGGGCGGGCCGGCTTCTCCGCGCGGGCCGGCCGGACCTTGCGGTCCCTGTGCACCCGCCTCGCCGCGCGGACCTTGCACGCCCGCCTTGCCTTGCGCCCCCGGCTTGCCCTGGGGACCTGCCTTTCCGACCGCTCCCGCCTTGCCTTGCGGACCCGGCTTGCCGCGCGCGCCTTCCGGCCCCGGCCGCCCGGGATGTCCCTGCGGTCCCGGTTTTCCCGGCTCGCCCTGACGGCCCTGCGGCCCCTGCGCCCCTCGTGACCCCTGGCGGGAAACTGTCTCGTCAGCCACTGATTTGCTCCGTCGCGATTTGAAGCCGCTTGTAACAGAGGTTGGACGACGGCTTCAATTCTGCCTGTCGGCACCGACGCAAGCGATCAACAGTCATAATTCCATGGGCATTATGACGGCGGAGGACGTCTTGCGGGTCTTGCGCGACAGATGCGGCGAAGCCATGGGCGAGCCGCTCGACATCGTGGTGACGCGCCGCGACGTGCGTGACGAAGCGAGTTTTCGCGGCACGGGCGTGCTCGATCTCTATGCCGAGCTGTTTCCAGCGAGCGAGCGCGACAGTCCGGACGACATGCTGCGCTGGTTGTTGTCGGATGATGTCGGCGAGATCAGGCACTTCTATGTCGGCGACCGTGCCATGTCATATCGCTTGGACTCGCGCTGCTTCATCCTGCGCGCCGCAGAACGTGCGGTCGGGCTCGCCTTCTTCACCTACGATCACGCAAGCGACCTGATCTATTGCAACCATGTCGGAATCGGCGCGGCGTGGCGCGGCCGTGGACTGGCGCGGGCCTTCTACCGCGCGATCGTCGAGATGCTCGACGCGCTGTTTCCGCGCAACATCGGCGTGGTGCTCGAGGTCGAGCCATTCGATCATGATCATCTTGAGGTCATCATCGACGATCTGGAACGGGCAGGTCGCCGGCAACTCGCGGCGAACACGCAGGCCGAGATCCGCAGATTGCTCCGCGTGAGCTGGTACGACGGCCTCGATTATTCGGTATTCTGCGGCGTGCAGACGATGCGGCCGCTCGTGTGCCGGTCGCCATGTCTCGATCCATCGCTGCCGTCATCGCAATGGGCAGGTGGCGAAGAGAATTACTGGCTGATGTGGCGAGCGCGGACCGGCGCACCCATCATGGAGACGGGCGCCGGCAAGCTCTGGCACAAGGCCGTCACGGCGATCTACATCGAGATCCTGGCCAAGTCCCTGGTCGCAGCCGATCCGGACGATCGGCGCGGCTATTGGGACTATGCGACCGCGCTGACAGCCAAGACGCTGCGTGCAGCCAGCGAGGTGCATCTCGCTCGCTGCCTCGGTGACGATGATCGCGCGTTGTTGACGCGCTGGCGGCGCCTTGCGATCGACCTGCCAATCTAGGGCCTGATGAGATCGGGCTGAGCTAAATCGGCGACGGAAATTCACCTCTCCCTTGGGGGAGGTCGGCGCGCAGCGCCGGGTGACGGTCAATCGAGAGCGCAAGAGCCCTGACCCGGATTGCACGGGACGATGCTTCGCATCGCCAAGCGCAACCCGACCTCTCCCCGACGGGGAGAGGTGAATCAAGGCTGCGCCGAGCCGACTCAACCAGAACTCATCCCGCTTTGGAGCCGCTATGCCGCGGCGTGCTCGTAGTGCGGCACGTCGATGCCTTCGGCGGAATATTCGCGGATCTTGTTCCGCAAGGTCCGGACCGAGAGCCCGAGCACGCGCGCGGCGCGGGTGCGGTTGCCGTCGCAGCGTGCGAGCGTTTGCAGCACCAGTTCCCGCTCGACTTCGTCGACGGTAGCGCCAATCAGCAATGGGACGATTTCATTGGGAGCCAGCGACGGCAGCAGAGCTTCCGGCGACGGTACGGTGGACGCGTAAGACATGAACTCCTCCCGATCAACGCCCGCCTCGTCGATGAGGCGGAGACATCGAGAACCAACTACCCCGTAAATCCACGGTGTGCCGGTTTGGTTAACAAGTCCTTAACGCCGCGCTAACTCCATGCTTTGTAAGCAAAATACCCAGAAATCGCCACGATTGCGGTTCCATCCGTCACAGGGTCCGGTAACCGCCATCGACCATCACGATCGATCCCGAGACATAGGCCGAGAGGTCCGAGGCGAGGAAGATCGCGGGGCCGACGATGTCCTCCGGCTTGCCGGCGCGGCCAAGCGGAGTGTGGTCCATGAAGACCTTCACGAGGTCCGGATTGGTGGCGCGCACCTTCTCGTTCAGCGGTGTCTCGATGAAGCCGGGGCCGATCGCATTGACGCGCACGCCGTCCTTGCCGAGCTCGGCGGCCAGCGCCTTGGTGAAGCCGAGCACACCGTGCTTGGAAGCGGTGTAGGCCGGCGAACTCGGCGTGCGCAGATGCACGAAGGACTGGATCGAACCGATGTTGACGATGCGCCCCTTGTTCTTGCGCAGCGGCGCCAGGAAGGAATGCGTCACGTTGAAGACGCCGGTGAGGTTGATCGAGATGATGTCTTCCCAATCCTTGATCACGGCCTCCTCGGTGCCGAGCATGCCGTTGCGGCGCGCAATGCCGGCATTGTTGACCAGGATCGAGACCGGTCCGACCTTGTCGGCGATCTGCTTCGCCATCGCGATGCAGGCGTCGCGATCGGTCACATCGAGCGCAAAGCTCTCCGCCTTGCCGCCGGCGTCGCGGATCTCCCTGGCCGCCTCCGCTGCCGCATCGCCGTTCATGTCGAGCAGCACCACGCGCGCTCCCTCGCGACCGTAGCCCAGTGCGATGGCGCGCCCGATGCCCGAGCCTGCCCCGGTGATGACGGCGATGTGATTGTCGAGAAGAGCCATGGCGTTTCCTTGTTCTGATTTGGGAGTGTTGCCGACAACACTATTCAAAACTGCGCCAAGCGAAACGCCAAGCCGAGTTTGTGCGTTGCTGTCATCCAGATTCGGATGACAAAATGGACCCGCATATCAGACACTGGAAAGTTGCGATCGAGCGCTTCTGCACTGCGCCGGATCCCGATTATCGCGAGATCGCCAAACTGGTCGCGGAGATCGCTGTGACCGACATCGATGAGACGCTGCGGCATGCGGCCGCACAGGTGCTGCCGATCCTGCGTCAGGCGGCCCTGAAATCGGCGGACCGCAGGACCCGGTCGATGTCGCTGCGCCGTCTTGGTATCGTCGCCGATGCGCTGCACACATTGTCCGCGCCGCGC
>NZ_DDOP01000101.1:516-59187 GCF_002341725.1 Bradyrhizobium sp. UBA2491 | reverse complement strand
TGGCTTGGCGGCTTCAGCCGGTCCACCAGTCTCGTGCGGCTTTGCAGCCTCGGCAGGCGCGGCTTGAGGATGTGTCGCGGCCGCGGCCGGCGGCTCCGGCTCGGCCGCCACAGGCGCGTCAGTTGCCGCGGGTGCCTCCGCCGGGCGTGGCCTTGGCAGGGGCACACTGACGCGGCGGGCCGCCTTGTGCGCCCTTTGCGGCCGGGTACCGAACAGATCGTCCCAGGGAAAGCCCGGAGAACCGCGGGCGGCCTCCGCAGAACCCGCTTGCATGCCAAGGCAAAACAGCGCCGCGGCAGCGGTAACCATTGCCGCGCTCCCGCGACGAAACGCGCCAGCAGGCCATTTTCGGCTTGCTTTCTCCGCGCTACAGTTCATGTCAATTCCATGATTTTACTGCCGGCCGTCCAAGATGCCGGTGGATCATGCGCGAGGATTGAGGAGGGAATTGCGTATGCTTGGCTTGATGCAAGATTGGCCCCTGCTGTGCCACAAGATTATTGAGCACGCCGCCAAATA
This sequence comes from Bradyrhizobium sp. UBA2491, assembly GCF_002341725.1. Lineage (NCBI taxonomy): Bacteria > Pseudomonadati > Pseudomonadota > Alphaproteobacteria > Hyphomicrobiales > Nitrobacteraceae > Bradyrhizobium > Bradyrhizobium sp. UBA2491. The sequence goes on along the minus strand of NZ_DDOP01000101.1, from coordinate 58,668 downwards.
TCACGGCACGCAGGAAGTGGTGACGCGGTCGGTCGAAGGCCCGATCCATCGCACCACCTACGCCGAAATCCATGCCCGTGCACTGAAGGTCTCGCAGAGCCTGGAACGCGACGGCATCAAGCTCGGTGATCGGGTCGCCACCATCGCCTGGAACACCTGGCGCCACCTCGAGGTCTGGTACGGCATCATGGGGATCGGCGCGATCTGCCATACGGTCAATCCGCGACTGTTCCCGGAACAGATCGCCTGGATCGTCAATCACGCCCAGGATCGCATTGTCATCACCGACCTCACCTTCGTTCCGGTGCTGGAGAAGATCGCGAGCCAGTTGCCGAGCGTCGAGCGCTTCGTGGTGCTGACCGACAAGGCGCATATGCCGCAGACCACGTTGAAGAACGCGGTCGCCTATGAGGACTGGATCGCAGCCTCCGACGGCAAGTTCGAATGGAAGACCTTCGACGAGAACACCGCGGCTGCGATGTGCTACACGTCCGGCACGACGGGCGATCCCAAGGGTGTGCTGTATTCGCATCGGTCCAACGTGTTGCACGCGTTGATGGCCAACTCGAAGGACGCCCTCGGCACCTCCGCCTCGGACACAATGCTTCCGGTGGTGCCCTTGTTCCATGCCAACAGCTGGGGCATCGCTTTCTCCGCCCCCTCGATGGGCACCAAGCTCGTGATGCCCGGCCCCAAGCTCGACGGCGCTTCGGTCTACGAGCTGCTGTCGACCGAGAAGGTCACCCACACCGCGGGTGTGCCGACGGTGTGGCTGATGCTGCTGCAATACATGGCCGCCAACAACGTCAAGCTGCCGGATTTGCAGATGGTGGTGTGCGGCGGTTCGGCGATGCCGCGCTCGATGATCAAGGCGTTCCTCGACATGGGCACCCAGGTGCGCCACGCTTGGGGCATGACCGAGATGAGCCCGCTCGGTACGCTCGCCACGCTGAAGCCGCCGTTCTCGGAACGCACCGGCGAGGAGCGGCTCGACATCTTGCAGACCCAGGGCTATCCGCCGTTCGGCGTCGAGATGAAGATCACCGACGATGCCGGCAAGGAGCTGCCGTGGGACGGCAAGACCTTCGGCCGCCTCAAGGTCTCGGGGCCGGCGATCGCCAAGGCCTACTTCCGGGTCGATGCCAACATTCTCGATGATGCCGGCTTCTTCGACACCGGCGACGTCTCGACGATGGACGAGCACGGCTACATGCGGATCACCGACCGCTCCAAGGACGTCATCAAGTCCGGCGGCGAATGGATCTCCTCGATCGATCTCGAGAACCTCGCGGTCGGCCATCCCGCGGTCGCGGAAGCGGCCGTGATCGGCGTCCATCATCCCAAATGGGATGAGCGGCCGCTGCTGATCGTGCAGCTCAAGCAGGGCGAGAGCGCCACCCGCGAGGACATCCTGAAGTACATGGACGGCAAGATCGCCAAATGGTGGATGCCCGACGACGTCGCCTTCGTCGACGGCATTCCGCACACCGCGACCGGCAAGATACTAAAGACGGCGCTGCGCGACCAGTTCAAGGACTACACCTTCCCCACTGCCGCGGCGTAGGACGGTCTTATCCTCCCCTGCGGGCGTCCGCGGGGGAGGCACGCTGCCAAAACATCGAAAACAACCCCATGCAAAGCAGCCAGTGGCCAGCGTTCGCCCGGGTTACTTGACACGTCGGGCAACTCAGGAATATTCTTCCAATATTCCGAAATTTCGCAAACGCACGCTCGCCCAGAGGGCATATGGCATGCGTGCTTTTGTCATCGACGTTTTCACGTCGTCGTGGCCGATAGCCTAATGCGATCGCCCTGCCCTCCAGGGGAGGGCGAATGGCAGCGCCCCAAATCCCTTGAATTCGCCGCAGGTCCGTGGTCTCACACCATCAGTGGCGGCGGCCGAGGTCGCCCGGGGACATCTCAACCGGCAGATTTTTCGACGATGGCACGCAGGTTTTCCGCTCCCTACCAGCAGGAGCCCGTGTCCGGCCTCGCCACCTGGTCGCGCAACCTCGCCATCTTCTCCGTCGTCGCGGTGGTGGTCTCGATCCTGATCGTCCGGTTCGGGTTCCTGGAGGTCAAGCCGGCGCTGGCGACGTTCTTCGGCGCGCTGGGCCTCGCCGGCCTCTCGATCCTGCTCGGCCTCGCCGCCTTCGCGGCGATCTGGCAGAACGGCACCCGCGGCATGGGCCGGATCCTGCTCGCGCTGCTGATCGATGCTGCGGTCCTCGCCTACCCGGCCTACCTGACCTACCAGTACAACAAGCTGCCGCGGCTCTACGACGTCACGACCGACCCGATCGACCCGCCGAAATTCGAGGCGCTGGCGCGGTTGCGCACCGGCGAAGGCACCAATCCCGCCGCCTACGCCGGCCTCGCTTCGGCCGAGCGGCAGCGCATCGCCTATCCGGATATCGAGACCGTCGAGCTCGAGGTCCCCGCTGACCGGGCTTATGAGATGACGCTGCGGCTGGTGAACCGGCGCAAATGGCTGGTCATCGACGCGCGCGCGCCGCAGCCGCCGCGCAACATCGGCCGCATCGAGGCGGTGGCACGCACGCCGATCATGGGCTTTCGTGAAGACGTGTCGATCCGGGTCACGCCTGACGACGAGGATTCGCGCGTCGATATCCGCTCGGCCTCGCGCTATTTCGACACCGATCTCGGCAGCAACACCGCGCGGGTCAGGAAGCTGATCGAGGACCTCAACACCGCCGCCGACAACGACAATGCCAAGCCGGCGAAGAAGGCAACCCCCGCCGCGCCCAAGGCACCGCCGGCGAAGACGGTGAAGAAGTGATCTCCCCTTTCGTCATTCCCCGGTGCGCAATTGCGCACCTGAGGGCTCGCGCAGCGAGAGCCCGGAATCCATTGAGCCGCACAGCTCGTGACCCGATGGATTCCGGGCTCGTGCTTCGCACGCCCCGGAATGACGGCCGATCACGCCATCCGGTACATGCCGCCGATCACCGGATCGCCATCAGTCGCGACGACGCCTCGCGCAACCAGATCCTCCAGATGCGCCAGCACGGAGTAACCGGCGGCATTGGCGAGCCGCGGATCGAGCCCGATATAGATCGCCCGCACCATGGTCGGGATATCGGCCTCGCCCTTGCCGAGCCGATGCAGGATTGAGGCCTCGCGTGCCCGGCGATGCCGCGCCAGGAAGCGCACGAAGCGTGGGCCTTCCGGAATCTCCGGGCCGTGGCCCGAGAAATAGAGCTGCTCCGGGCGCTGCTCCAGCCGCTCCAGCGAGGCCATGTAGTCGATCATCGAGCCGTCGGGCGGCGCCACGATCGAGGTCGACCAGCCCATCACATGGTCGCCGACGAAATTGATGCTGCGCTCGGTCCACGCGAACGCCAGATGATTGGCGGTGTGGCCAGGGGTGGCGACCGCCTCCAGCGCAAAGCCCGCGCCCTCGATGACGTCGCCGTGCTTGACCTCGATGTCGGGCCGGAAATCGCGGTCGGCGCCGGATTCCGGATTGTGCTTCTCGCTCTCGAAGCGCGGGCGCGAGGCGCGATGCGGGCCTTCGGCATAGACCGGCGCGCCGGTCGCGGCCTTGATCCGCGGCGTGTTCGGCGAATGGTCGCGATGGGTATGGGTGACCAGGATGTGTGTCACGGTCTCGCCCTTGACCGCATCGAGCAGCGCTTTCGCGTGCGCCTCGTCATCGGGACCGGGATCGATGATCGCGACCTTGCCCTCGCCCACGATGTAGCTGACCGTGCCGCTGAAGGTGAACGGGCTTGGATTGTTGCAGAGGACGCGGCGCACGCCGGGCCGGACCTGCTCGACCACGCCAGGCTTCAGCGGGAAATCGCGGTTGAACGGGATGTCGTCGTTGTCGGCCATGGGACCGCCCCTATTGGCTCTCGTAGGATGGGTAGAGCGAAGCGAAACCCATCACGCAACCGCGCGCTGGGCGGCAAGATGGGTTTCGCTGCGCTCTACCCATCCTACGCTGTCGGTGCGGCGTGTCCTTACGAGAACGCCTGGATGCCGGTAATGGCGCGGCCGAGGATCAGCGCGTGGACGTCGTGCGTGCCCTCATAGGTGTTCACCGTCTCGAGGTTCGCGGCATGACGCATCACGTGATACTCGATCTGGATGCCGTTGCCGCCGTGCATGTCGCGCGCCATGCGGGCGATGTCGAGCGACTTGCCGCAATTGTTGCGCTTGACGATCGAGATCATTTCGGGCGCCATCTTGCCCTCGTCCATCAGGCGGCCGACGCGCAAGCTCGCCTGGAGCCCGAGCGCGATCTCGGTCTCCATGTCGGCGAGCTTCTTCTGCACCAGCTGGGTGGCGGCGAGCGGCCGGTTGAACTGCTTGCGATCGAGCGTGTACTGGCGCGCGCGATGCATGCAGTCCTCGGCGGCGCCGAGCGCCCCCCAGGAGATGCCGTAGCGGGCGCGGTTGAGGCAGCCGAACGGACCTTTGAGGCCGGATACGTTGGGCAGCAGCGCGCTTTCCGGCACCACCACATTGTCGAGCACGATCTCGCCGGTGATCGAGGCGCGCAGCGAGAGCTTGCCGCCGACCTTCGGCGCCGACAGGCCTTTCATGCCCTTCTCGAGGATGAAGCCGCGGATCTGGTTGTCGTGCGCAGCCGACTTCGCCCACACCACGAACACGTCGGCGATCGGCGCATTCGAGATCCACATCTTGGCGCCGTTCAGCCTGTAGCCGTCGGCCACCTTCTCGGCGCGGGTCTTCATGCCGCCGGGATCGGAACCGGCATCCGGCTCGGTCAGGCCGAAGCAGCCGACCCATTCTCCGGTCGCGAGCTTGGGGAGATATTTCTTGCGCTGGTTCTCGTCGCCATAGGCGTAGATCGGGTACATCACCAGCGACGACTGCACCGAGTTCATCGAACGATAGCCGCTATCGACGCGCTCGATCTCGCGTGCGACGAGGCCATAGGCCACGTAGCTCGCATTGGCACAGCCATATTCCTCGGGCAGCGTCACGCCGATCAGGCCGAGCTCGCCCATCTCGTTGAAGATCTCGCGATCGGTCTTCTCTTCCAGATAGGCCTTGGTGACCCGCGGCAACAGCTTGTCCTGCGCATAGGCCCGCGCAGTGTCGCGGATCAGGCGCTCGTCTTCGGTGAGCTGGTCGTCGAGCAGGAACGGATCATCCCATTGGAAGCTGGCGGCAGCCGGCTTGTCCTTGGCCTGGGGGCGCACGCTCATGAAACATCCTTTCGCATCGTCACTCGGAATTTGGCGGATAAATTAAAGCGCTATGCTGCGAAGCGCAATTGAATTGGGCGGGTACCATGGCCCGGGGTGATGCGCGCATCACCCCGGAATGGCCCGCATCAGATGTCGAACTTTTCGTTCGACACGATCTCGATGCCGAAACCGGACAGGCCCTTGTAGTCATGCACCGACGAGGTCAGGTGCCGGATCGAGGTGATGCCGAGGTCGCGCAGGATCTGCGCGCCGACGCCGACTTCGCGCCATTGCTTGTTGCGATCGGCCTCCGCGGTCTTCTGCTCGCCGACCGGCTGGACCGGAACACCGGCGGCACCATCGCGCAGATATACCAGCACGCCACGGCCGGCATCCTTGAAGTGCCGCAACACGGCTTCCATCCGCGCCGGTCCGGTGAACAGGTCCTTCACGATATTGGGCTTGTGCAGCCGGGTCAGCACGTCCCGGCCGTCGCCGATGCCGTTATAGACGAAGGCGGCATGCATGATCTCGTCGAATGGCGAGCGATAGGCATATCCCTGCAACGGGCCGATCGGGCTTTCGGTGGTGAAGGTCGCAACCCGCTCGATCAACTTCTCGCGCGCCTGGCGATAGGCGATCATGTCCGCGATCGTGACATGCTTGAGCTTGTGGGCGGCGGCGAATTTCGCGACCTGCTCGCCCTTCATCACGGTTCCATCGTCGTTCATCAGCTCGCTGATGACGCCGACCGGCGGCAGGCCCGAGAGCCGGCAGAGATCGACCGCGGCCTCGGTGTGGCCGGAGCGCAAGAGCACGCCGCCATCGCGCGCGATCAACGGGAAGATGTGGCCAGGCCGCGCAAAATCGTTGGCGCCGGCATTGGGATTGGCGAGCGCGCGGCAGCAGGAGGCGCGTTCCTCGGCCGAGATGCCGGTACCGCCATCGGGCTTGTAGTCGATCGAAACGGTGAAGGCCGTGGTGTGGTTGGATTCGTTGTGCGCCACCATCGGGTCGAGCCGCAGCCTGCGGGCATCCTCGGTGGTGATCGGCGCGCAGACGATGCCGGAGGTGTGGCGGATGATGAAGGCCATCTTCTCCGCCGTGCAGAACGACGCCGCGACGATCAAATCGCCCTCGCCTTCCCGATCGTCATCGTCGGTGACGACGACGAGTTCACCCTTCGCAAAGGCTTGCAGCACTTCCTGGATCGTATCGGCCATTGTCCTGACATCTCGTTATGTGCAGGCAGTGGATTAGCCGGGTTCCGATGTCAGCGCCAGTATCATTATGCAACCCGCCATGCGTTCGGCAGGCATGCCAGGACGCTTCACCTCTCCCAAAGGGAGAGGTCGGATTGCATCGCCAGATGCAATCCGGGTGAGGGGCTGCTCTCCCTCGTGGGACCTAGGACCCCTCACCCGCGCCTTCAGCGCGACCTCTCCCCGTTGGGGAGAGGCAAGGGAAAGCTCGCCTACGGCAACACCTCGCGCCGGTCGCTGAGCTGGGCGTCCATCTCGGCGCGCTTGTCGTCGAGCAGGCCGGCATCGGCGGCCTCGATCACGGCATAGAGCTCACCGGCGTCGCTGAGCCGGGTCACCGTCACGTAATTGGCGCCGGCGGCGTAGAGGTCGTCGACACCGGACAACAGGTCCGCGGTGGCGACGATCTGCGCGGTCGGATTGAGGGCCCGGACGTGGCGCACCAGCTTCTCGTTGTCGGCACCGACCAACAGGAAATCCGGCACGCTCAGGATGATGATCTCGGCCTTGCCGATGCCGGCATGCACCAGCGTGTCGACATTGCTGATGTCGCCATAGATCACATGCATGCCGCGGTCGGACAGAGTGCGGAACACCAGCGGATTGAAGTCGACGACGCTGATCTGCTCGAGCAGCGACTGGTTCTGCCGCTCGATCTGGCTGACCAGGGCGCTCGCGGCGCGGAAGAAGCCGAGGATCACGATGCGCCTGATCTCACCATGCCCGCCCTCCTGCACCGCCTCGCCGCGGCCCTCGCCCTCCTGGTCGAGGTCGCGCAGCCCGATCCGCTTCAAGGGACCGATCAGGCCGCGCACGATCTGGTCGCTGCGGCCCATCGCGAAGGTCGAGAGCACCGCCAGCACCACGAAGGCGAACGAGACCGCATTCGCTGTTTCGGTGGCGATGTGATTGGCAGCGACGCCGGTCTGGATCACCACCAGCGAGAACTCGGAAATCTGCGCCAGGTTGATCGCCGGCAGCAGGCTGGCGCGCAGCCCCTGCTTCATCAGATAGAGCGGCGTGAATGTCGTGACCAGGCGGCTCACCACCGTGAAGGCTGCGATCACCAGCGCAAGCCAGATCACGGAGAGGCCCGGAATCGGGATCGTCATGCCGAGCGCGACGAAGAACAGCGTGATGAAGAAATCCCGCAGCGTCGTCACCTTGGCCGTGACGTCGAGCGCGTAGGGGAAGGTCGAGATCGAGACGCCGGCGACCAGCGAGCCCATCTCGCGCGACAGATGCAGCCGCTCGGCGATCTCGCCGATCAGGAAGCACCAGGCGAGCGCACCGAGCAGCACGAGCTCGGGCCGCCGTGCGATCTGGTGGAACAAGCGCGGCAGCACATAGCGGCTCAGCACCAATGCGGTGGCGACCAGCACGGCGACACGGGCGATCGACATCAGCACGACGCCGATCTGGAGATTGTCGAGGCTCGGCTGCACCGCCAGGAACAGGATCGCGAAGATGTCCTGCAACACCAGCACGCCGAGCGTGATCCGGCCCGGCAGCGTGTCGAGCTCGCGCTTCTCGTAGAGCACCTTGACGATGATCACGGTGGAGGACAGCGCGCAGGCGACGCAGAGATAGACCGCGTCGAACTTGCCGCCGCCGATCGCGAGCCCGATTCCGGCAAAGAACGCGATGCCGATCAGGCAGCCGCCGAGCAGCTCGCCGGCACCGGCAAACAGGATGACCTTGCCGGCACGGACGATCTTCTTGAGGTCGATTTCCAGCCCGATCATGAACAGCATGAAGATCAGGCCGAGCTCGGAGATGACGCTGATCGACTCCTGGGACTTGACCCAGCCCATGCCGAATGGACCAATGAAAAAGCCGGCGATAAGGTAGGCCAGTATCAGCGGTTGCCGGGAGAAATGGGCCAGCAGCCCGAGCCCCCAGGCAAACAGGATACAGAGCGTGATATCGCGAATTAGTTCATGCATGCGTCTAAAGACTTCCTGTTGCCGCAACCTAGAGGGCCGGGCGTGAGGATCAACCGAGCAATGTGTCACATCCGCGCAGGCGGCATTTTTCTGGCAGTGTTGGCCTGCCTGCTCACCGTGCGCATGTCCGAGGCGCTAGCACAATCCTCGGCAAGTATTGAGCAAAATTTTGCAAACTCGCTGACCGCGGTACCATCGGACGGCCTCACGGCCTCGGGTGCATTCTACGTGCCGGTCTATTCCAGCGTGTCGATGAGCCAGGGCAAGCTCAGGGCCGATTTCTCGGTGACGCTCAGCGTCCACAACACCTCGGAAACCAAGCCGCTGGTGCTGAAGCGGATCGCCTATTTCGACACATCAGGCAAGATGGTGGAGAGCTACCTCAAATCGCCGATCGCGCTAAAACCGTTTGCAACCGTCGAAGTCGCGATCGCCACCGCCGATACCCGCGGCGGCACCGGCGCGAATTTCGTGGTCGATTGGGTGGCCACAGGCGAGATCGCGGAACCGGCGGTCGAGGCCCTGATGGTCGGCAGCCTCGGCGCCGGGCACTATGCCTTTATCAGCCAGGGCCGGCCGATCCGCCTCGTCGGCAAGAACTGAGCGAGAACTGAATTGAACTGACTTCACGGAGGGTCCTTTCCCGCGGGCCTTCTCAACGAGAACAAATACGGAGCGAAACGTCCATGTCCACCTCAGCCCAGTTCGACTTTGCACCGCTGCTGCCCGCCGGCCTGCCTGCGCCGGCCGCGCGCTGGACCGGGCTCGCCAAATACTCCTTCGTCGGCGGCAACAATGATCCCGAGCAGGTGCCGGTCGATGGCCTTTTGGAGGCGATCAATGCCGTGCTGAAGCGCGAGGGCAAGAACCTTGCGACCTACAATCTCGCGCACGGGCCGCAGGGCTATCTGCCGTTGCGCCAGTTCCTGACCGAGAAGCTGAAGCGCGACGCCGGGATCGCCTGCACGCCGGAAGAGATCATGATCGTCTCCGGCTCGCTGCAAGCGCTCGACCTGGTCAATCATACGCTGCTCGCCAAGGGCGACACCGTGCTGATCGAGCAGGAAACCTATCAGGGCTCGCTGAACCGGTTGACACGGCTTGGCGTCAATGCGGTCGGCATACCGCTCGATGGCGAGGGCATCAGGATCGATGCGCTGGCAGCGGCGCTCGCCGATCACAAGCGGCGCGGCATCACGCCGAAATACATCTACACCATCCCGACGGTGCAGAACCCGACCGGCTCGATCCTCCCGGAGGGCCGCCGCGCCGAGATGCTGAAATTGTCCAGGGAATACGGCGTGCCGGTCTTCGAGGACGATTGCTATGCCGATCTGATCTGGAACGGCGAACGGCCCCCCGCGATCTACGCCATGAGCAAGCATGGCGGCGTGATCCATATCGGCTCGTTCTCGAAATCGATCGCGCCCGCGCTGCGGGTCGGCTTCATCGTTGCGCCCTGGGAGATCATGTCGCGGATGCTGCCGCTGAAGACCGACGCCGGCTCCGGCGCGCTGGAGCAGATGGTGCTGGCGGAATACTGCGCGCCGCATTTCGCGACCCACGTGCCGCGGCTGACCAGGGGCCTGCGCGCCAAGCTCGACACGCTGATGGAGGCGCTGAACGAGCAGTTCGGTACGTCAGCCGAGTTCGAGGCGCCGAAGGGCGGCATTTTCCTCTGGGTCAAGCTGCCGGACAATGTCGACACGTTGAAGCTCTATCAGGCCGCGCTCGCCGCCGGCGTCTCGATCAATCCGGGACCGGAATGGTCGACCAGCAAGGCGCATTCCGGCAGCCGGCTCCGGCTCTGCTTCGCGAGCCCCTCGCACCAGCAGATCCGCGAGGGCGTCGCCGTGCTGGCGGAGGTGTGCCGCAAGGAGTTCGGCGTGCCCGCGCGCAGCAGCAATGTGGAGAAGCGGGGCTAGCCGATCGCTCTCGGATAGGCGGATTGCTTCGCTACGATCGCAATGACGGATGCCTCCACGTCATTGCGAGGAGCGCAGCGACGAAGCAATCCATATTTCCACTCGCCTCTCAGCGCACCGAAAACGGCGCCTGATAGGGCCGGCCGAACGGCACGCCGTTGACCACGGTCTGCACCGGCTTCAGTTGCAGATTGCCGTCGCGCTTGTTGTTACGGGTGTCGACGAAGGAGACCGGGCCTTCGACGAGGTCCATGATCGCGACGTCGCCGGGCGCGCCGCGCTGCAACGTGCCGATCTTCGGGGTGCGGTTGATGATCCGCGCCGGCACCGACGTCGTCATCGCGACGACCTGATCCAGCGACGAGCCCATCGCCAGGAACTTGCTCATCACGTTCGGCAGGAACGGGATGCCGGGCGAATTGCCCGAGAAGACGTGGATGTCGGAGGAGATCGTGTCGGGCGTGCAGCCGGCGGGGATCGCGATCTCCGCCACCGTGAAATCGAAGCTGCCGCCGCCATGGCCGACATCGAACAGCACGCCGCGCTGCTTGGCCGCGAGCGCGGCCGGCAGCAGCTTGCCGTCCTGCACGATGTTGGTGAAGGCACCGGACATGTTCGGTGCGCCGGAATAGGCGTGGGTCAGGATATCGCCGGGTCGCAGCAGATTGAGGATGTCGGACATCAGCTCCCTGGTCTCGACGCCGCCGATATGCACCATCATCCGCGCCGGCCAGCCACACATCTCGCAGGCCTGGATGCCGCGCTTCAGCGGCTCGATGCCGTGCTTGAAGATGACGTTCTCCGACATCCGCACCTTGACGCCGATCAGGAAGTCCGGGTTCTCGGCCAGCGCCATCGCGCAGGCTTCGACCTGGGCGTTGTCGATGTTGTAGAGCTCGGCCACCGGGAATGCCGACAGGCCGTTATTGGCGATGTGGACGAAAGCATAGATCCGCGTCCGCGACTGCGCGACGATGAAGCGGCGCAGCGCCGCGAGATTGTTGACCCCTGCATCGCCTGCCGAGACCACCGTCGTGGTGCCCTGGAATTGCACCAGCTCGTCGGCGGGAATGCCGATCGCCGACCCGTAGGGGTAGACGTGACAGTGCAGATCGACGAGGCCCGGCATCACGAGCTTGCCCGACGCGTCGATGGTCTTGCTGGCACGCGCGGCCGGAATGTCGTCCTCGATCGCCTCGATCAGGCCCCAGCGCATGCCGATGTCGCGCTTGCCGCGTAGCGACTGGCTGGGATCGATCACGTCGCCGCCCTTGATCACGAGATCGAACTTGTCGTTCGGCCCCATCGCGGCGGCCGCCGGCCCGGCGAGTGAAATGGCTGCGGCCGATCCGGTCGCCTTCAAAAAATCACGGCGTGAAAATTCGCTCACGACAACGTTCCCCCGAATATTGTTTTTATGGCGCGATGATGCGTCGGACGCCGGCGTTAGGCAAGGCCGCCGCAGGGCGAGCATCGCGCGCACTCATCGGTTGCGGCCGCCTCACGGCAAACGCTGCGATCGCTGAACAAACGTTCAGAAAAATCGCCTGGTTCCCGGAGGAACGTTTCGACCCTTGCACGGTTCTTCCCCCGCTTCATTGAGGAGGATGCGATGAAAAAGATTGGTTTTGTTGTTGCTGCGATCGCTGCACTGGCCGTGGCCATTCCATCGATGGCAAGCGCCGAGACCATCGTGATCAAGCGCGGCGGCCATCATCACTGGAATCATGGCTGGGGTACGCGCGCCGAGATGCGCCATGACCGCGGTTGGCATCGCGGCTGGCACCACGACCATGACCGCACCGTGATCATCAGGCGGCACCGCTACTGACGACACCGCGACCAAAGACCGACACACACCAAAGACCGACACACCAAAGATCTGCACACCAAAGACCTGCACAACGGAAAATGGCTCCTCGCGGAGCCATTTTCTTCTTGTTCGATGTCCTTATCGGATGGTCGACGGGATCAATCCCAGTCCGGTGCAAACCCGGATTGACACAGCGCATGTCCTTGCGCAACGCGGCGATCGCCTTGCGGTCGTCGTCGTCGAGCTTGACCTTCAGCGCGTCGAGATTGGCTTTTTGGCTTTCGGCGCGCGAGGCTTTCGGGATCGCCACGACGCCGTCCTGATCGAGCAGCCATTTCAAGGCCACCTGCGCCGCGGTCGCGCCATGCTTGCTACCGATCTTCGCCAGCGTCTCGTCGGTGGCGAAGCGGCCCTGGGCCAGCGGACAATAGGCCACCAGCGGGATCGATCTCGCGGCGAGATATTTGCGCACCGCCGTCTGGTCCAGCATCGCGTGATATTCGATCTGGTTGCAGGCGATCGGCGCCCGGATGTCTTCGACCACGGTCTTGAGCAGCGCGGTGGTGAAATTGGCGACGCCGATCGCGCGGGTGCGGCCGGCTTGCTTCAGCTGCATCAGCGTCTCGAACACGGCGGGAAGCTTCATGCTCTTCGACGGCCAGTGCACCAGGTAGAGATCGACGTGATCGAGCCGCAGCTTGTTCAGGCTGGCGTCGAACGCTCTGCGGATCGCATCGGGCGCTAGATTCTCGTGCCAGACCTTGGTGGTGACATGCAGGTCCTTCCGCGCGACGTTGGCAGCCGCGATCGCCGCTCCGATCGCCTCCTCATTGCCATACATCTCGGCGGTGTCGATATGCCGGTAACCGAGCTCGAGCGCGCTCTCGACCGCAGCGCGGCAGGAATCGCCCTGCATGCGGAAGGTGCCGAGCCCGAGCTGCGGCAGGCTGATGCCCTGTGTTTGCAGATTGTCCATGGATAGCTCCTGACGCGTGGCACGCCGATGTCATCGACGACGTCACGCCAGCAAATCGGCTGAAAGGAAAGAATTGGCAGGACTGCCACGCGCAGTCTGCCCGCAAACCGGCCCCCAGGGCAAGGCGGCGGCCATCAAGATGTCGCGAAGCAGCTGGATATGCTGCGCCATGATCTGACCGGCCGCGCATCCGGCCGCGGCCCGATGTCGACCGACCAGAGGTCGTGGTTGCCGACGTCCTTCAGCATCACCTTCATCACGGCTGTCTTGCCGTCGATGTCGGCGCGGCCGAACTCTGAGGAGCGTGGAACGGGCGTCTCGAAGGATCGACGGCCCGGTCTGTGGCCGATCCATCCTTCAAGAGGCCAGAGACGTCTGCGGCTCCCTCACCGCTGCCAGTTGCAGATGCCGCCGGTGCGGCACGGCCAGGTCTGGATTCGTATATCGCGGGCTTCCGCGTCGAGCGGATTGGAGTGCCGCCGGGCAAGCTTGGCGCGGGCCGGAACGTGCGCAACCGCGCGTTTCCGCTCGCGCGGCGCGGTCACCCTGGTGGTGCGCACCGCCTTCTGCGGCTCCTCGACCTTCGGTTCCGCGGCCGCGTGCTGGTCCGGGGCGCCGTCGGTCTTCGCCTCGACCGGGACCGGCTCGAACTGCGCCGGCGGGCCAAGCCGCTTCGGCGACAGCACCACTTGCGAAAGATCGAGGCTGAAGAACTCGTTTGGGCGGTAGTCGTCGGCCAGCGCCACGCCACCCAAAGCCAGGCACGCGGTGCAAACGGTTGCAACGAAAACGCTTTTCAGGACCGTCAAAAGGGCCTCCTGAAATCACTCGAACAGAACAGCCATCATGTAGGAACCCGGCCACACGAATCCAGCCGCCGTCCGCGAGCAGGGTTACCGGTCAACCAAGGCGGCCGCGGAAAGTTCCGCGGCCGAGCCCCGTTCCGATGCAATCGGAACCGCTCTTCCCTATTCGGCCGCCTGCGCCAACGGCTGGCCGATCGCGCGCTCCAGCCGCGCGCATTCGGTGCGATAGCGGGCGACGTTGCCTTCCTTGATGTGGCCATAGCCGCGCACGAGGTCCGCAGCCTTCGCCAGCGCCACCAGGCGCGGCAAATCGAACGGCTTGTTGCCGTCGAGATGACGCAGGATCATCGCCGAATACTCCACCGGCAATGCGCGCTCCATCTTGCGTTCGGCGGTGTAGCCGAAGATGTCGAACCCGGTGCCGCGCAGGCCCTTCAGCCGCGCCAGCAGCCCGAATGCCTTGAAGATCCACGGCCCGAATTCGCGCTTCTGCAAGCGCCCGGTGACCGGATCGCGCTGTGCCAATAGCGGCGGCGCCAGCAGCACCTTCAGGGCGGAATTGCCCTCGAACTGCTCGCGCAACGCCTTGCTGAATTCGCCGTCGGAATAGAGCCGCGCGACCTCGTATTCGTCCTTGTAGGCCATCAGCTTGAACAGGCCTTTTGCAAAAGCCTCGGTCAGATCCTGCGAGCCCGGCGCCGCCGCGGTCTCGGCGGTGCGGACGCGCGCGACGTCGTCGAGATAGCGCTTGGCGTAGGCCGCGTCCTGATAGTCGGTGAGGAATTTGGCGCGGAACGCGATCGCCTCGTCGAGCGTCTTCTTCGCAGGTGCTGTGCCTGCATTCTTGAAGCGCGCGGCGCTGATCACGCGTTGCAGGTCGTGCGCGGCGAGCCGGCCCCACGAGAACGCGGTCTTGTTCATCTCGATGGCGGCGCCGTTGAGCTCGATCGCCTTCAGGATCGCCTCGAGCGAGAGCGGGATCGCGCCGCGCTGGAACGCGAAGCCGAGCATGAAGGCGTTGGTGGCGATGCTGTCGCCCATCAGCGCGGTCGCAAGCCCCGTGGCATCGAGGATGTCGAGATCGTCAGGCCGCACCGCGCCGTTCAGCGCATCGCGCATCGAGCTGGCCTCGAAATCGATATCCGGATCGATCACGAAGCTCGCGGTCGGCAGCAGGTCGGCGTTGACGACGGCGCGGGTGACGCCGCGCTCGGCACGGCTCAGCGCCGGCACGCTGGTGGCGACGACGAGGTCGCAGCCGAGGATCAGATTGGCATTGCCGGGCGCGATGCGGACCGTGGTCAGCATGTCGGAGGCGGGCGCCAGCCGGACATGGCTCATGACCGCGCCGTTCTTCTGCGACAGGCCGGTGAAGTCGAGCGTCGAGCAGGCCAGCCCCTCGACATGCGCGGCCATGCCGAGCAGCGCGCCGATGGTGATGACGCCGGTGCCGCCGATGCCGGTGATCAGGATGTTGTAGGGCGCACTCAACGCGCTCGCGGCTGGCGTCGGCAAATCGGCGAACAGCGCCTTGGGATCGGCGGCGGTGCGGTCGGCCTTGCGCAGCCTGGGATCCTGCACCATCACGAAGCTCGGGCAAAAGCCCTCGATGCAGGAGAAATCCTTGTTGCAGTTCGACTGATCGATGCGGCGCTTGCGGCCGAGCTCGGTCTCCAGCGGCTGCACCGAGACGCAGTTCGACGCCACCGAGCAGTCGCCGCAGCCTTCGCAGACCCGCTCGTTGATGAAGACGCGCTTGGCCGGATCGGGAAACAGCCCGCGCTTGCGGCGACGGCGCTTCTCGGCGGCGCAGGTCTGGTCGTAGATCAGGACGGTGAGGCCCTCGATCTCGCGCAAGGTGCGCTGCACGGCGTCGAGCTCGCGGCGATGGTGGATGGTGGCGCCGGACGGGAAATAATTGGCGGGATATTTGTCCGGATCGTCGGACACGATCGCAAGCTTCTTGGTGCCCTCCGCCCAGACCTGATGCGCGATCTGCGCCACGGTGAAGCCGCCTTCGGCGGGCTGGCCGCCGGTCATCGCCACGGCATCGTTGTAGAGGATCTTGTAGGTGATGTTGACGCCGGCAGCGGCCGCCGCGCGCAGCGCCAGCAAACCGGAATGAGTGTAAGTGCCGTCGCCGAGATTCTGGAACACGTGCTGTTCGCTGGTGAACGGCGCCTGCCCGATCCAGCTGACGCCCTCCGCGCCCATGTGCGAGATGGTCTGGGTGTTGCGGTTCGGCACCGACAGCGCCATGCCGTGACAGCCGATGCCGGCCATGGCGCGGCTGCCCTCGGGAATCTTGGTCGACGAATTGTGCGGACAGCCCGAGCAGAAATACGGCGTGCGCGCTAGCTTCGCGGCGCCGACGCCCTCGGCCGGGCGATCGAACGCCTCGAGCTTGGCGAGCCGCTGCTCCAGCAGCGGACTGCGATGGCCGAGCTTGCGCAGCCGCGCCACCACGGCAGCTGCGACCATGGTCGGCGTCAGCTCGCCCTCGCTCGGCAACAGCGGCGCGCCGCTCTCGTCGCGCTTGCCAACCACCGAGGGACGCCTGGAGGCGTCCATGTTGTAGAGGATGCGGATCAGTTGATCCTCGATGAAGCCGCGCTTCTCCTCGACCACCAGCACATCCTGCAAGCCTTCGGCGAAGGCGCGTGCGCCGCGCGCTTCGAGCGGCCAGGTCAGCGCCACCTTGTAGATGCGCAGGCCCAGCGCCTGTGCATCGGCATCGGTGATGCCGAGATCGGCGAGCGCCTGGCGCAGATCGAGATAGGCCTTGCCGGTCGCCATGATGCCGAGCCGTGCCGGTTTGGAATCCAGCACGATGCGGTCGAACCGGTTGGCGCGGGCGAACGCCGCGACCGCTTCCATCTTCGGCCCATGCAGCCGCCGTTCGGCCTCGAGCGGCGGATCCGGCCAGCGGATCGAGAGGCCGCCCGGCGGCATCTCGAAATCGTCCGGCATGATGATCCTGATGCGATCGGGATCGCTGACGATCGAGGCCGAGCTCTCGACTGTCTCGGAGATCGCCTTGAAGCCGACCCAGCAGCCGGAATAGCGCGACAGCGCAAAGCCGAGGATGCCGAGGTCAAGATAATCCTGCAACGTCGCCGGATTGACCACCGGCATCAGCGCCGAGGCGAACACCTGCTCGCTCTGGTGCGCAAGCGTCGAGGACTGGCAGCCATGGTCGTCGCCGGCGAGCGCAATCACGCCGCCATTCGGCGAGGTGCCGGCGGAATTGGCGTGCTTGAGCGCATCGAGCGAACGGTCGACGCCAGGCCCCTTGCCGTACCAGATGCCGAACACGCCATCGACCTTGGCGCCGGGAAACATGCCGACCTGCTGGCTGCCCCACACCGCGGTCGCCGCCAGATCCTCATTGAGGCCGGGAACGAAGGCGATGTCGTGCTCTTTGAGGAACGATTTCGCCCGCCACAGCGCGTGGTCGTACATGCCGAGCGGCGAGCCGCGGTAACCGGAGATGAAACCCGCGGTATTGAGCCCGTTGGCGCGATCGCGTTCGCGCTGCAACATCGGCAGTCGGACCAGCGCCTGGGTACCGGAAAGAAAGATTCGCTTCGTGTCCAACCGGTATTTGTCGTCCAGTCCAACGTCCATCAGCGTCATCAGTTTCCCCGTCGGTCAATCACGCCGGTCCGAACCGGTCTCATTGTCTGTCCATGATCATGCATCAGCATGCACTGCTTTTGTTATGCATGAACAGCCCTGTTCCATGGCCGGAGCACATATCTCGATGTTGCGTCTGCGAGACCTTGATTGCTCTGCGAGGCTTGCCGAACCCCGGCATCTTTGAAACGGTGCGCCCAGAGGGAGACCAAGGATGATCAGAGTCGAATCCGCGTTCACGACGGAAATCGTGGAGAAAGACAACCTGCTGGTGGGTCCCTGGCGCAGCCCGAAGCAGATGCTGCAAGCCCAGACCTACGACTCTCACGCGTCGATCCACGACGACGCAACCGCGCAGAAGCTCGGCTTCCGCGGCGGTACCATCGAGGGGCCGACCCATTTCAGCCAGTTCGCGCCGCTTTGCGAGCGGATCTGGGGCCGTGCCTGGTTCATGACCGGATGCCTGTCCGCACACTACCGCAACCCGGTGTTCGAAGGCGAGGAGGTGCAGGCCCAGATCGAGAAGCCGAAGCCGGGCCAGACCGTTTGCGCGATCGGCATGATCAAGCGCGACGGCACCGAGATCCTGCGCGGCACCGCCTCGATCGACGGCGACGGCACCGAGACAGCGCTGAGCCATCGGCTCGGCGAATTGAAGCCGCTGACCGATCCCGTGATCCTGGCCGACATCAAGGTCGGCATGAAGACGCCGCGCCAGGCGATCAAGATGGATTTCGACCAGAACATGGGCGATCTCTATCCGTTCTCGCTGGCCGACAAGCTCAAGGTGATCACCGAGCCGTCGGACTACTATTCGCTGGAGCATAATCCCTGGGGCCGCGCCATCATCCCGATGGAGATGCTGAGCGTGCTGTTCCAGTACCGCGCGCGCGAGGACCGGCTGCCGGTCCGCGGCCCCGCCGTCGGGCTGTTCGCCGACCAGGAGATCCGGCTGCTGCGCGGGCCGCTGTTGCCGGGCGAGACCTATTGGGTCGAGCGCGAGGTGGTGGCGCTCTCCGGCAGCAAGCGCACCGAAAGCATGTGGGTGCGCTCGACCGTGTTCGATGCCGACAACACCGTGGTCGCGACCATGCTGCTGAACGGCGCCAGCATGAAGGACTCCTACGCCAACTACGAAAGCGAACACAAAGCGCTCTACGGCTGACCCGACAGCCCCATTTCCGCAAGCCGCCGAACCAAGGACAACAACAATGGCCCGCCTGCCCTATCTCGAAGCCGATCAGGTCGCCCCCGAATATCGCGACATGCTCAAGCGCAACACCAATCTGCACAAGCTCCTGGTGAATTCGCCGGACATGGCGCGCGCCTTCAACGGCATCGGCGGCTACATCCGCTTCAAGAGCAAGCTCGATCCGCGATTGCGCGAGCTTGCGATCCTTCAGGTCGGCTGGCTGGAGAAGTCCGAGTACGAATTCACCCATCATGTGAAGATCGGCAAGGAGTTCGGCGTCACTGACGAGGACATCAAAGGCCTGATCGCGGAGACCGAGGGTAAGCCGTCCAGGCTCGAGCCGCTGGCGAAGGCGATCCTCAGGGGCGCCCGCGAGATGGTGCGCGAGCTCGCGATGTCGGATGCGACGTTCGCCGAGATCAAGCGAGAACTGTCCGACGAGCACATGACCGATCTGGTGCTGACCATCGCGTTCTACTGCGCCGTGGTGCGTGTGCTCGCCACCATGCAGATCGACAACGAACCCACCTACAAAGAGGTACTGCAACAGTACCCGATCCCGGGAGTGAAGTGAGATGCGCCTGAAAGATCGCGTCGCCATCGTCGTCGGCGCCGGCCAGAGCCCCGGCGAGGGCATCGGCAACGGCCGTGCCACCGCGCTGACATTCGCCCGCGAAGGCGCCAGGGTGCTGTGCGTCGATCACAATCTGGCATCGGCGCAGGAGACCGTCGACCTGATCGCGGCCAAGGGCGGCACGTCGGTCGCCTTCAAGGCCGACGTCACCAAAAATGCCGACATCAAGGCGATGGTCGCGGATGCGCATGGCCGCTGGGGCAGCGTCGACATCCTGCACAACAACGTCGGCGTCAGCCTCTCCGGCGGCGACGCCGAGCTGCTCGACATATCAGAGGAGGCGTTCGACCGCTGTGTGGCGATCAATCTGAAGAGCTGCATCCTCGCCGCCAAGCATGTGATCCCGATCATGCGCAAGCAACAGGGCGGCTCCATCATCAACATCTCGTCGATAGCCGCGATCACGACCTACCCTTACGTCGCCTACAAGGCAACCAAGTCGGCGATGATCGCCTTCACCGAGCAGCTCGCCTACCAGAATGCGCAATACGGCATTCGCGCCAATGTGATCCTGCCGGGATTGATGAACACGCCGATGGCGGTCGATACGCGGGCGCGGGAGTTCAAGAAGAGCCGCGCCGAGGTCGAGGCCGAACGCGACAGCAAGGTGCCGCTGCGCCACAAGATGGGCACCGGCTGGGATGTCGCCAATGCCGCGCTGTTCCTCGCCTCCGATGAAGCCAACTTCGTGACCGGTGTCACGTTGCCGGTCGATGGCGGCGCAAGCGTGCGGCGCGGTTAACCCGCCGCTTCGATCGAGATGATTAACCTATGTGACCGCGTGCGATTAATCTCTGTGACGAAATCACGTGGCATTGCATCGCAATGATTCGAAAAAATTGAATTATTCCAATGACACGGCGATGTGACGAGGCGTCCACATAAATCGAAATCCTGACTCGTTGTGGTCGCACGAAATTCATCTGCACTCTGTATCTGGCACGCAGAAATTCCTGGAGTGCCTAGACCAATGAGCGAAGAACTCGAACTCAGACCAGATCAGTGGGATGCGTTGAAAGCGTTGCGGGCGCCCGCAGCAAACCCCTCGCGGCTGAACCGCTTTGCCGTCGAAAGCCTGATCACGCTCGGCTATGTCGCGGTGCGAGGCGACTCGTTTGAACTCACACCCGCGGGCCGCAAGGTGCTGGTCCGCGGTTCGTCACAATTGCTGCTCGATATCGCAGCCTGATTCCTTCAAACTGACACGAGACTGACAGAAGGGAAAAACACACGCGGCATCATGCCGCGTGTGTCTTTCCAGGGATGGTCGCCTCGCCGTGCTGCGTCAACGGCTTCATACCGGTGAGGCTGCGCAGCAGAACGTAGAACACGGGCGTCAGGAACAGACCGAAGATCGTGACGCCGATCATGCCGGAGAATACCGCGACGCCCATCGCGCGCCGCATCTCCGAGCCCGCGCCAGTCGAGAGCACCAGCGGCAGCACGCCCATGATGAACGCCATCGACGTCATCAGGATCGGCCGCAACCGCAGCCGGCTCGCCTCGATCGCGGCCCTGATCGGTGAGCGCCCGGCGAATTCGAGCTCGCGTGCGAATTCGACGATCAGGATGGCGTTCTTGGCCGACAATCCGACCAGCACGATCAGGCCGATCTGGGTGAAGACGTTGTTGTCGCCCTTCGACAGCCAGACCCCGAACATCGCGGCCAACAGGCCCATCGGCACGATCATGATGATCGAGAGCGGCAGCGCCAGGCTCTCATAGAGCGCGGCGAGCACCAGGAACACCAAGAGGATCGCGAGCGGGAATACCCAGAGCCCGGAATTGCCGGCGATGAACTCCTGATAGGTCAGGTCGGTCCATTCGAAGGCGAAGCCCGGCGGCAGCACCTCCGCCGCGATCCGGGTTGCCGCCTCCTGCGCCTGGCCGGAGGAAAAGCCCGGCGCCGCGGCGGCGTTGATGTCGGATGACAGGAAGCCGTTGTAGCGGATCGCGCGCTCCGGACCCGCGCTCTGGCGGACCTTCAGCAAGGCCGACAGCGGCACCATGTCGCCGGACGACGAACGCACCTTCAACTGCCTGATGTCGTCGGCACGCGCGCGGAACGGCGCGTCGGCCTGCACATAGACCGAATAGGTGCGGCCGAATTTGTTGAAGTCGTTGACATAGTAGGAGCCGAGGTAGATTTGCAGCGTGTTGAACACCTCCGTCACGGGCACGCCGAGCTGCAATGCCTTGGTACGGTCGATGTCGGCGAACAGCTGCGGCACGTTGACCTGGAAGCTCGAGAACGCGCCAGCGATCTCCGGCGTCTTCTGTATCGCAGCCATGAACGCCTTGGTCGCGTCGTTCAACGCCTCATAGCCGAGGCCGGCGCGATCCTCGATCTGCAACTTGAAGCCACCGATGGTGCCGAGGCCGTTGACCGGCGGCGGCGGGAACATCGCGATGAAGGCATCCTGGATCCCTGCATACTTCTTGTTCAACGCCGCCGCGATCGCCGGCCCGGAGAGCGACGGGTCCTTGCGTTCATCGAACGGCTTCAAGGTCGAGAACACGATGCCGGCGTTGGAGGAGTTGGTGAAGCCGGAGATCGACAGGCCGGGGAACGCCACCGAGCTTTCGACGCCGGGCTGGGTCAGCGCGATGTCGCTCATCTTGCGGATCACCTCCTCGGTGCGGTCGAGCGTCGCGCCGTCGGGCAGCCGGGCGAAGCCGACCAGATATTGCTTGTCCTGACCCGGCACGAAGCCGCTCGGCACCTGCTTGAACAGCACGCCGGTGACCCCGACCAGCAGCACGTAGAGCCCGATCACGATGGCCTTGCCGTAGATCACCTTGGTGACGGTGCGGCCGTAGTTCTCGGATGACTTGGTGAAGACCTTATTGAATCCGCGGAAGAACCAGCCCAGCGACCTTTCCATGATCCGGGTCAGCCAGTCCTTCGGCTCGTGATGCCCCTTCAGCAGCAGCGCCGACAGCGCCGGCGACAACGTCAGCGAGTTGATCGCCGAGATCACGGTGGAGATCGCAATCGTCAACGCGAACTGCTTGTAGAACTGCCCGGTGAGGCCGGAGATGAAGGCCAGCGGCACGAACACCGCGATCAGGACCAGCGCGATCGCGATGATCGGGCCCGACACCTCGCGCATCGCCTGATTGGTGGCATCGCGCGGCGACAGGCCGGATTCGATGTTGCGTTCGACATTCTCGACCACGACGATGGCGTCGTCGACCACGATGCCGATCGCCAGCACCAGGCCGAACAGGCTGAGCGCGTTGATCGAGAAGCCGAACACATGCATCACCGCGAACGTGCCGACGATCGACACCGGAACCGCGATCAAGGGGATGATCGAGGCGCGCCAGGTTTGCAGGAACAGGATCACCACCAGCACCACCAGCACGATGGCCTCGAGCAGCGTGTGGACCACGGCCTCGATCGAGGAGCGCACGAATTGCGTGGGATCGTAGACGATCTGGTACGACACGCCTTCCGGCATGTTCTTCTTGATCTCGGCCATCGTCGCGCGGACATGGTCGGAGATCTCCAGCGCGTTCGATCCCGGCGCCTGGAAGATCGGGATCGCGACCGCCTGCTTGTTGTCGAGCAGCGAGCGCAGGCCATATTCGGAGGCGCCGAGCTCGATCCGGGCGACGTCGCGCAGCCGCACCACCTCGCCGGCCGAGCCGGTCTTGACCACGATGTCGCCGAACTGCTCCTCGGTCGACAGCCGGCCCTCGGCATTGACCGAGAGCTGGAGGTCGAGGCCCTTGACGCTCGGCGAGGAACCGACCACGCCGGCGGCGGCCTCGACGTTCTGCGCCTGGATCGCGCGCACCACGTCGCTCGCGGTCAGCGCATGCTCGGCGGCCTTCTGCGGGTCGACCCAGACCCGCATCGAATAATCGCCGGCGCCATAGAGCTGGACGTCGCCGACGCCGTCGATCCGCGCCAGCCGGTCCTTGACGTTGAGCACCGCGTAATTGCGCAGATACGTCATGTCGTAGCGGTTGTTCGGCGACAGCAGATGCACGACCATGGTGAGGTCGGGCGAGCTCTTCTTGGTGATGATGCCGAGCTGGCGCACCACGGCCGGCAGGCGCGGCTCGGCCTGCTGCACGCGGTTCTGCACCAGCTGGGTCGCCTTGTCGGGGTCGGTGCCGAGCCGAAACGTCACCGTCAGCGTCATCGCGCCGTCGGTGGTCGCCTGGCTCGACATATAGAGCATGCCCTCGACGCCGTTGATCTGCTCCTCGATCGGCGTCGCGACAGTCTCCGCGATCACCTTCGGATTGGCGCCGGGATAGGTCGCGCGCACCACCACCGAGGGCGGC
Organism: Bradyrhizobium sp. UBA2491; assembly: GCF_002341725.1. Lineage (NCBI taxonomy): Bacteria > Pseudomonadati > Pseudomonadota > Alphaproteobacteria > Hyphomicrobiales > Nitrobacteraceae > Bradyrhizobium > Bradyrhizobium sp. UBA2491. Next base: position 34,996 of record NZ_DDOP01000101.1, on the reverse strand, counting down.
ACCACGTCGGGATATTCCGAGATCGGCATCGCCAGCAGCGAGATCAGGCCGGCCAGGAAGATCAGGATCGATAGCACACCGGCAAAGATCGGCCGGTCGATGAAGAATTTTGAGAGATTCATGGCTCCGCCCCCGCGCGCAGCGCCTAGCGCTGCACGACGTGCTGGTTGGTTTCAGTGGATGCCTGCTGCATGCCGCGGGCGCCCATCTCGGCGACTTCCATCTTCAGAAGTGCGCCGGGACGCACGCGCTGTAGGCCGTTGACAACGATTCGGTCGCCGGATTTCAGGCCGGCGGTGACGATCCGCAGGCCATCGACCGAGCCGCCGAGCGTGACGGAACGATAGACCGCGCGGCTGTCGTCGCCGACCAGCATCACGAACTTCTTGTCCTGGTCGGTGCCGACGGCACGCTCGTCGATCAGCACCAGCGTCTGCTGCTTGGGCTGGCCCATGCGGACACGGGCGAACTGCCCCGGAATCAACCGGCCGTCGTCGTTCCTGAACACGGCGCGGACACGGATGGTGCCGCTCTGTCCGTTGACCTGGTTGTCGATCAGCTGGATGTGCCCCTTGGCGCTGAGGCCGCCCGAGGTGACCATGTCGACCGGGATCTGGTCCAGATTGCCGCGCTTGCCGGACGCATCCGCGATCGAGTTCAACGCCCGCAGCACGACCTCCTCATCGGCATCGAAGCTCGCATAGATCGGATTGACCGAGACCAGCGAGGTCAGCACCGGCGAAGACGTCCCCGCCGCGACCAGGTTGCCGACCGTGACCTCGATCCGGCCGACCCGGCCGTCGACCGGGGCGCGGACCTCGGTGTAGTCGAGGTTGAGCTTGGCGGTTTGCAGGGCGGCTTCGGCGGCCTTGACGTTGGCGATCGCCTCGCGATTGGCGTTGTCGCGCTGGTCGAAATCGCGCTTGGTGACGATGTTGTTGCCGACCAGTTGCGCGCCGCGCTCGACTTCGCTGGTGGTGAACACGACGCGGGCCTTGGCCGCTTCGAGCTGGGCCTGGGCGCGGTCAACCTCGGCCGCATAGGGCGCGGGGTCGATCTTGAACAGGATGTCGCCGGACTTCACCAGCGCACCCTCGGTGAAGTTGGTCGACAGGATCGCTCCCGCCACCCGCGGCCTGAGCTGGACCCGGTCGACGGCCTCGAGCCGGCCCGAGAAGTCATCGAACAAGGTGGTCGGGCGTGGCTGGATCACGGCGACGGTCACCGGGACCGCCGGTTCAGGGGCGGCAGTAGCAGCCGTCGCCTGCGCAGCATGAAAATAATGGCCCGTCGCGATCGAACCGGCGACGGCGACGACGCCGAGGATCACGATACCGCCGACGACGCGTCGGAAGCGGCCGGAACGGGGATTTTGGGTTGACGAAGGCATTCACGCGCTCCACATATCTGTAGTGTTCGCTACAGATGTGGAGCTGGACGCCCGTCCGCAAGATACTTATGTATCGAGCACTATGAATTTATTATCTCATTCGTGGGGAAATGGGAAGACGCGGAAAAACATCACGTGCAACAAGAGGATAAGCCAGGGATAATCCGTCACAGAAACGGTGCCCGGCTTACGGAGTAACGAAAAATGGGAATGGGACGCCCCCGCGCCTTCGACGCGGATGCCGCTTTGGACCGGGCCATGGACGTGTTCTGGCGCCACGGTTACGAGGGTGCGACGATCGCGCAACTCACCGAGGCGATGAGCATCAATCCGCCCAGCCTCTACGCCGCCTTTGGCAGCAAGGAGGGCCTGCTGAAGGCTGCGCTCGACCGCTACACCGAAAAGCGTGACGCCTGGATGGACAGGGTGGTCGATGCCCCGACCGCGCACGAAGTGGCCGAGCGATTTCTGATGGAGCATGCGGACGCCCAGACCGACCCCGCCAACCCGCCCGGCTGTCTGCTGGTCCAGGGCGGTCTGGCCTGCGGCACGGGCTCTGAAAATGTTCCGTTCGAGCTGGCGGCACGTCGCACCCGGACCGAAGATCAGCTGCGCGAACGCTTTGTCCGCGCCAAGGCCCAAAATGACCTGGGCGAGAACGTCGATCCAGCCACGCTTGCGCGCTATCTGTCCGCGGTGACATCGGGGATGTGCGTGATGGCCTCCTCGGGTGCGGACCGCGAGGCGCTGCGCGAGATCGCGGCGGTGTCGCTGAAGGCGTTCGAGGAGCAGACGAAGGTCTGATCGCAACTTCAACGCAGCCGTTGCAAGTCACTCGCCCCGCGAAGAGCGGAGCGAGTGAGACGAGATGTCACCACATCGTCTGCCGCGCGCGCTCCGGCCATTCGCGATCATATTTCTCGCCACCGACCGTGTGCTCGCTCATCTCGGCAAGGATCTGGCCGGGCGTCGGCAATGCCGTCGGATCGATCCGTTTGTCCGGATTCCAGAGGTCGGAGCGCACGATCGCGCGGGCACACTGGAAGTAGATCTCGTCCACCGTCATCACGATCACCGTGCGCGGCGCCTTGCCTTCCATCTTGAAGGAGGCGAGCAGTTCCGGCTCGGCCGTGACATAGGCGCGGCCGTTGACGCGCAGCGTGCTGCCCGAGCCCGGAATCAGGAACAGCAATCCGACGCGCGGATCGCGAACGATGTTGCGCAGCGAATCGCAACGGTTGTTGCCGCGGCGATCCGGCATCATCAGCGTCTTCGCATCATGGATGCGCACGAAGCCCGGCAGGTCGCCGCGCGGCGAGCAGTCGAGCCCCTCCGGGCCCGAGGTCGCAAGCGACACGAACGGCGATTTCTCGATGAGCACACGGTAGAGCGGCGTCACGTGATCGGCGACCTTCACGGTCGACGCGTCGTTCGGAAAGCCGTAGATCGCCTCAAGCTGCTCGATCGTCTCGATCACCGACATCAGTGCCGTTCTCCTTTGCTGCTAACAATCCCAGCGCTCACCCCTGATGACGCGGACCAGCTGTCGCGCGTGATAGTCGGCGCTGCCTGAATTGACGATGGTGAAATCGGGCGTGGACGCGCTCTCGTCGACGGTGCGGGCCAGCCGTCGCTCGAGCTTGCCGTCGCTGCTGCGCGCCCGCGCGGCCAGTCGCGCCGCGAGCACCTCCGGCGGCGCCGTGATCGAGACCACGATGGGATTGGCATAGTTGCGCCGTGCCGACGCGATCACCGTGCGTGAGACATTGGCGATCACGGTGTGCCCGGCGCGGATCGCGTCGTTGATTGCGTTGGACAGCGCATAGCGGTGCCCGTGCGCGTCCCAGTGCATGGCGTAGCCGCCGGCCGAGGCCGCGCGCTGGAACTCCTCGGGACTGACCTGCTCATTGTCTTCCGCCGCCGAGGCCTCGCGCGTGATCAACCGGCGCGCGAAGATGACGCTGCGGTCATCGGCGCAGGCCGCCTTGGCGAGGCCCAGAAGCGTGTCCTTGCCGGCACCACTCGGACCGACCACCAGGATCAACCGGCCCGGGCCGATCGTGGTCGAACTCTGCGCGGCGACGGCAGGGAGTTCGGTCATGCGACCCTTGCTCCCTCGCGCCAGACGCTGCGCACCACCGGCAGCTCGCGCGCCACATGCACGCGGATCAGATCGGCGCGCCGGCCGACTGCGATCTCGCCGCGATCCGACAGACCGACCGCCTCGGCCGGCGTCTTGGTCACGGTGCGGACCGCGGAAGCCAGGTCGATCGCCGGCACGTGCCGCGGCAGTTGCAGCGCCGCCATCAACAGGCTCGACGGGATGTAATCCGACGACAGGATATCCAGCATGCCCTCATTGGCGAGATCGACGGCCGCGATATTGCCGGAGTGCGAACCGCCGCGCACCACGTTCGGCGCACCCATCAGGATGGCGATGCCGGCCGCGTGCAATCCGCGCGCAGCCTCCATCGTGGTCGGGAATTCCGCGACCGCGACCTTGTCGTTGATGGCGTCGACCACATTTTCCTCAGTGGTGTCGTCGTGGCTCGCCAGCGGAATACCGTGTTCATGCGCCAGCGCGACGATGGCGCGCATGTTCGGCGCGGCGTATTGCTTCTGATAGGCAAAGCGGCGCGCGAACAGCACGTCGAGCTGGGCGTCGGTCATGCCGCCGCCCTTGCCGCGGTAGTAGTCGCGCAGCTTGACCTCGTCGCGGAACTGGCGCTGGCCCGGCGTATGATCCATCAACGACATCAGCCGCACGTCGGGCCGGTCGATCAGCTCTTTCGCCTCGGCGACGACGTCAGGCATCGGCACCTCGCAGCGCAGATGCAGGAAGTGATCGGCGCGCAGCAGGTTTTCCTCGCGCGCGGCTGAGATCGCCGCCGCCAGCACGCCGGCGCGGCCGTCGACATCCTCGGCGCCGTCCTCGCGCCAGACCCGCAGCGAATCCAGCACCGTGGTGATGCCCGAAGTCGCAAGCTGCCCGTCATAGGAGATCACGGCGGCGACCGGATTCCAGAACACCTTGGGCCGCGGCACGTAGTGCATCTCGAGATGGTCGGTGTGCAGCTCGATCAGCCCGGGCATCACGAGATCGCCGGCGGCGTCCTCGGCGGCCTCAGGCGCCCTGCCCTCGCCGAACTCGGCAATCCTGCCGTCAGCAATCGCAACCCAGCCCTGCTCGATCACGCGATCGGCGAGGACCAGCCGGGCGTTGCCGATGATGGTGTCTTGCTTGGCGGTCATTTCCAACGGTCCTTCAGGCAGCAGCGGCGAACGAGGTCACATCGACGATGCGATCGGCAATCAGATGACGGATTTCGTCGTCATGGACAATCGCAACCATCGCGACGCCCTTGGTTTTCTTCTCCGCGACCAGTTCGACCACCACGGCGCGATTCGCCGCATCGAGCGATGCGGTCGGTTCGTCGAGCAGCAGGATCGGCAGGTCGGAGATGAAACCGCGCGCGATGTTGACGCGCTGCTGCTCGCCGCCGGAGAAGGTCGAGGGCGGCAGGGTCCATAGCCGCTCCGGAATGTTGAGCCGGCGCAGCAGTTTGCCGGCGCGTTCGCGGGCCTCCTCGCGCGTCACGCCATTGGCGATCAGGGGCTCGGCGACGACGTCGATCGTCGCCACCCGCGGCACGGCGCGCAGGAACTGGCTGACATAGCCGATCGTGGAGCGGCGGATGCTCAGCACCTGGCGCGGCTCGGCGGTGGCAAGGTCGATCACCTTGCCATGGTGGCGGATGCCGATCCGGCCGCTGTCGCAACGGTAATTGCCGAAGATCATCTTCAGGATGGAGGATTTGCCGGCACCCGACGGGCCCGACAACACCACGCATTCGCCTGCGACGACGTGGAACGACACGTCGCGTACCACAGGCAGCTCGACACCACCTTGCAGATGCATGGTGAAGGTCTTCTCGGCGTTGGCAAGTTCGATCATCGCGGTCATTGGCAAGCTCATGGCGGCAGAATCGAGGAAACGAGCAGCTGGGTGTAGGGCTCGCGCGGATCGTCGAGCACCTGGTCGGTGAGACCGGTCTCGATGACGCGGCCGCCCTTCATCACCATCACGCGGTGCGACAGCAGGCGCGCCACCGCGAGATCGTGGGTCACGACGATGGCGGCCAGGCCAAGCTCACTGACCAAATTGCGCATCAGATCGAGCAGGCGCGCCTGCACCGAGACATCGAGGCCGCCGGTCGGCTCGTCCATGAACACCAGCCGCGGCTCGGTGACGAGATTGCGGGCGATCTGCAACCGCTGCCGCATGCCGCCGGAATAGGTCTTCGGTGCATCGTCGATGCGACCGACATCGATCTCGACCCGCTCCAGCCAGGTCGAAGCGGTGTCGCGGATACGACCGTAATGGTTCCAGCCGACCGCCATCAATCGCTCGCCGACATTGGCGCCGGCCGAGACGCCCATGCGCAGTCCCTGCGCGGGGTCCTGATGCACGAAGCCCCAATCGGTGCGGAACAGGAAGCGCCGCTCCGCCTCGCCGAGCTCGGCGAGATCGCGCAACACGCCGTCGCGCATCCGGTAGGACACCCGCCCCGCGCTCGGCGCGAGCTGCGCCGAGAGCAGTTGCAGCAAGGTCGACTTGCCCGAACCGGATTCGCCGACGATCGCCAGCACCTCGCCGGGATAGAGCGCGAACGAGACGTCGCGGCAAGCCGGCAGCCGGCCGTAGTTCTTGGCAAGCCCCTCGGCCACCAGCAGCGGCTGGTCGTTGTCGAGGCTCGAGAGCTCAGACATGCGCCTTCTCCTTGTGCGGTGCTGCGCTCTCGGTGCCGCGATGGCCGGCGGCCTGGCGCTGCTCGCAGAAGTCGGTATCGGAGCAGACGAACATCCGGCCGCCCTTGTCGTCGGTGACGATCTCGTCGAGATAGGAGTTGTCGGCGCCGCACAGCGCACAGGGCGCGTTGAAGCGGTAGCGCGTGAACGGGTGATCCTCGAAATCCAGCGAGACCACCGTGGTGTAGGGCGGGATCGCGTAGATGCGCTTCTCGCGGCCGGCGCCGAACAGTTGCAAGGCCGCGCAATTGTCCATCTTCGGATTGTCGAATTTCGGCGTCGGCGACGGGTCCATCACGTAGCGCGCATTCACCTTCACCGGGTAGGCGTAGGCGGTCGCGATGTGGCCGAAGCGCGCGATGTCCTCGTACAGCTTGACGTGCATCAGCCCGTATTCGGCGAGCGCGTGCATGCGCCGCGTCTCGGTCTCGCGCGGCTCGAGGAAGCGCAGCGGCTCGGGGATCGGCACCTGATAGACCATCACCTGCCCGGCATGCAGCGTCGCCTCGGGAATCCGGTGGCGGGTCTGGATCACGGTCGCGTCCGCGGTCGAGGTCGTGGTCGCGACGCCGGCGGTCTTGCCGAAGAACTTGCGGATCGAGATCGCGTTGGTGGTGTCGTCCGAGCCCTGGTCGATCACCTTCAGCACGTCGTCGGGGCCGAGGATCGCGGCCGTCACCTGCACGCCGCCGGTGCCCCAACCATAGGGCATCGGCATCTCACGGCTGGCAAACGGCACCTGGTAGCCGGGAATGGCGATCGCCTTCAGGATCGCGCGGCGGATCATCCGCTTGGTCTGCTCGTCGAGATAGGCGAAATTGTATGTCGGCGCGTTCATTCCGCGGCCTCCTGGAGTTCGACCGCCTGATTGGCCTCGGCGAATTCCTGCCGCAGCTTGCGCAACAGGCCGAGCTCGGACTGGAAGTCGACGTAATGCGGCAGCTTGAGATGCTCGACGAAGCCGGTCGACTGCACATTGTCGGAGTGCGACATCACGAACTCCTCGTCCTGCGCCGGCGCTACCGCATCCTCACCGAGCTCGCGTGCCCGCAACGCGCGATCGACCAGCGCCATCGACATGGTCTTGCGCTCGCTCTGCCCGAAGGCCAGGCCATAGCCGCGGGTAAAGCACGGCGCCTCTGTGGTCGAGCCCTTGAACTGGTTGACCATCTGGCACTCGGTCAGCTCGATCGAGCCGAGCGGCACGGCAAAGCCCGCGTCCTCGGCGAAGAACTCGACCTCGACCTCGCCGAAGCGGATTTCGCCGGCAAAGGGATGGTTGCGGCCGTAGCCACGCTGCGTCGAGTAGCCGAGCGCAAGCAGGAAGCCCTCGTCGCCGCGCGCCAGGTTCTGCATGCGCAGATCGCGATCCGCCGGAAAGTTCAGCGGCTCGCGGGTGAGGTCGCCGACCGGCGCGTCGGCCTCCGCCTGCGGCGAGGATTCGATCAGCCCGTCGCGGCCGAGGATGTCGGTCACGCGCGGCGTCGCGGCCTGCGAGGCCTCCGCGGTCTCCGGCTGCTCCGGCACAAAACCTTCCGCGAGCTGCGGATCGAGCAGGCGGTGGGTGTAGTCGAAGGTCGGCCCCAGGATCTGGCCGCCCGGAACGTCCTTGAAGGTCGAGGAGATGCGTCGCTGCACCCGCATCTCGCCGGTGTTGACCGGCTCGGTGGCACCGAAGCGCGGCAGCGTGGCGCGGAAGGCGCGCGCCAGGAAGATCGCCTCGATCATGTCGCCGCGCGCCTGCTTGATCGCGAGCGCCGCGAGCTCGCGGTCATAGAGCGAGCCCTCGGTCATCACGCGGTCGACACCGAGCGCGAGCTGCTCGGAGATCTGCGCCAGCGTCACCTCTGGCACATCGCGATCGCCACGCCGCTCATGCGCGAGCAGCCGATGGGCGTTCTCGATGGCGCGTTCGCCTCCCTTGACGGCTACATACATCGCTCACACTCCGCTTGCGATCAGCCGCGTGGTGCGCGGGATCGCCACAATGGCATCGTCATGGACCAGCACGACATCGATGCCGCGCGGGAACAGGGCTTCGTTGATCGCAAGCCGGCCGAACAGATCGTGCGGCTTGATCATCGCTTGCAGCACCGCGCTGCCGTCGATGCCGGGTCCCTTGAGCTCGAAGGCCGGGCCCTGCGTCAGGCTGTCGACTTGCAGGATCAGCGTGGTCGAGCGGTCAGGATATTCGCTGCTGCCGAACGCGAAACGCTCCAGCGCCGGCAGGTTCGCCGCATCGCCGATCAGCGCGAAGCTTGCAATCGAAGCATCCGCGATCACCGGCGCGCTGGCATGAAATTTCAGCCAGCGGGCGACATCGGGCGTCGCGGCCATCGCGGCGTCGAGCCAGATCGGCGTGTCGTGGTCGAACAGCGTCAGCGCGATCGCTGCCGCGCCGCGCATCAGGCCGACCGGCGTGCCGACATCAGCGGCGACGCGCTGCACGCTGCCAGGGCGCGCCATCGCGTCCATCACGGAACGAAAGGTTGATTGCGCCGACAGCACCTTGTCGGCAAAGCCTGCGGGCATTTCGGCAATCGTCGTCATTGCATCATCCCTCACCGCGCACCATCGTGTAGAAATCGACCCGTGTCGCCGCGGTCTCGGCGGCCTTGCGGCTGCGCTCGGCATTCATGGCGGCGCGCAGCGGCGCGATCACCTTGGCCTCGACCTCGCCGGACAATTCCGCCGACTGCACCATGGCGTCGCACAGCGCGATCATCCGTGCCTTCTCGGCATCGCGGCCGAGCGTGTAGCCGAAGCCGACCTCGCCGCTCGCGATTCGCACCGCCGCGCGCGACACCGTCGCCTCGCCGAGATTGAACGGCGCGCCGTCGCCGCCGATCCGCCCGCGCACCATCACGAGGCCGTTCTCGGGCTCGCGCAGGTTCTCATGCGCGGGCACCGCGATCGCTGCCAGCCGGCCGGCGATGTCGGCCGCGGCGGCATGCGCCAGCACCGCCATCGCGGCCTTGCGCTGGGTCTGTCTGCTGTCTGGTCCGGTCGAACTCATGTGCAACCCTTGGGCAACCTTGCTCGCATCAAGTTGTCTATGATAATAGACAACTTGATAGCCGAGCGCCATGACTGTTTCGTGACAAATCGACGATTTCTGGTATCACCGCGCCATGAGCATGCAGGAAAGTTCCGGCGTCGCCTTGTGGCGGCAGGTCGCTGACGGCATCGAGCGCGGCATCGCCGACGGCCGCTTCGCCGCCGGCGAAAAGCTGCCAGGCGAGATGGAGATCGCCGAGACTTACCGGGTCAACCGCCACACCGTGCGGCGCGCGCTCGCCGCATTGGCGGAGCGCGGCCTGGTGCGCGCCGAGCGCGGCAGCGGCACCTATGTCGAGGCGCAGCGCCTGGCCTATCCGCTGCGCTCACGCACCAGGTTTTCCGAGATCGTCGGCGCCGGCGGCCACGAGCCGCGCGGCCAGCTGATCGATGCCGGCGAAGACACTGCCAATCGCGAGATCGCGCGCGAGCTCGGCCTGAAGATCGGCGCGCCGCTGATCCGGATCGAGGCCGTGCGCCTCGCCGACCGGACGCCGATCTGCGTGTCCACCACTTGGCTGTCGGCCGAGCGGTTTCCCGATGCCGGCAACGTGTTCGCCAGCGTTCGCTCGATGACGAAGCTGCTCGGGCATTACGGCGTCAGGGATTACCGGCGGGCCGCGACCCGAATCACCGCAGCGATCGCCGACGCCACCGACGCCGCGCGGCTTGATCTGCCGCTCGGACGCCCGGTGCTGGTGGTCGATGCCACCGATGTCGACATGTTGAATCAGCCGCTGGTGACCAAGCGCTCGAGGTTTGCCGCCGAGCGTGTGGAATTTCTGGTCGAGAACGGCTGACGTTCCCTTCGCGCCTCCCCGTTCTTACGGGGAGAGGCGAAGGAAAAACTACGCCACCGCGCGCTGGCCGATGATGGCGAAGCGCAGCTTGCTCGAGATGAAGTCGATCACGGCGACCGCAATCAGGATCATCAGGATCAGGAACGACACCTTCTGCCATTCCAGCACGCGGATCTGCTCGGCGAGTTGCAAGCCGATGCCGCCAGCGCCGACGATGCCGATGATGGTGGCCGAGCGCGTGTTCGACTCGATGAAGTAGAGCACCTGCCCGGCGATCACCGGCAACACCTGCGGCAGCAGGCCGAAGCGGATTTCGTGCAACGCGTTGCCGCCGGAAGCCCTGATACCCTCGACCTGCTTGCGGTCCGCCGCCTCGATCGCTTCCGAGAACAGTTTTCCGAACGCGCCGAAGTCCGACACCATGATCGCCAGCACGCCGGCGAACGGACCGAGGCCGACGACGTTGATCCAGACCAGCGCCCAGATCAGCGTATCGACGCCGCGGATCGAATCCAGGAAGCGGCGCACCGGAAAGCGGATCAGGTTCGAGGGGATGATGTTGCGCGCCGCCAGCAGGCTGACCGGCAGCGCCAGCACCGCCGCAAGCGTCGTGCCGAGCAGCGCGATCGACAGCGTCTCGCCGAGCGCCTGCATGTAGAGCGGAAATGACGAACCGGGATTCGGCGGGATCATCATCATGGTGATCCAGCCGAGCTGGCTGAGGCCCGAGATCAACCTCGACGGCGAGAAGTCGAGATCGACCAGCCCGAACACGAAAATTGCGAGGGCGCCAAGAATCATCGCCGGCATTGCCAGCCGCGCCGAGGCGGGCCGCTCGAACACGCCGGGATATTTCGCCCGAAGCTCGCCCGCATCAGGCCGCGGCATCTGGCTCATCGGCGGGTCTCCTTGCCGAACAGCCGGCCGCGCAGCCAGCCGGTCGAGATGTCGATGATGAAGACGGTGACGATGATGGTGACGAGGATGGCGCTGACGTCGGGATAGTAGAACTTGCGGATCGCGACCACGAGCTCCTGGCCGATGCCGCCGGCGCCGACGAAGCCCATCACCGAGGCCTCGCGGACATTGATCTCGAACCGCAGCAGCGCATAGCTGGCATAACCGGCCGAGACCTGCGGCAGCACGGCAAAGCGCATGCAGGACAGCCAGCTCGCGCCGGTCGAGCGGATGCCTTCGACCGGCTTCATGTCGGCATTCTCGACGATTTCGGCAAACAACTTGCCGAGCGCGCCGGTCGAGTGGATCGCGATCGCGAGCACGCCGGCCATCGGCCCGAGACCGAACGCGATCACGAAGATCAGCGCGAACACGATGCCGGGTACGGTGCGGGCGAATTCAAGCAGGCGGCGGATGATGAAGCGCACCCATGGTCCGGGTGAGGTGTTCTGCGCGGCGAAGAAATTCAGCGCAAAGGCGAACACGGCGCCGGTCAGCGTGCCGACATAGCTGATCAGGATCGTCTCGCCGAGCATCCTCAGCCATTTGTGCCAACCCCAGAACCATTCGACGGGATCGGTCCAGACCCGCGCGCCCGAGTCGAGCGTGAGGATGCGGTCGAAATAGCTGACGAAGTTGCCGAAATAGGTGAACAGCGTGCGCAAATTCACCTCTGCGCCGATTGCGGCGATGACCAGGACCACGCAGAACACCGCGGCGGCCAACGCGCCTCTCAGCCGCTTGCGCGCGACGGCCTTGCGGTACGTGTCTTCCAGCACGGCGAGTTGCTGCGCGGGAAGAATGGATACGGCGGTTGCCATGATGCTGGTCAGTCGAAGCTGGAGGTTGAAACGGAAAGAGCCGGGTCATGAAACCCGGCTCCGAGTGTCTCCGTGGTGCGATCAGCTCGCCTTCTTGCGCAGCCTGTCGACGAACTTGATCAGCTCGATCGTGCTATCCCAATCCTTGGTCGTGGCGGGGTGGAAGCCCTTCTTCTGGCCGTCGGAGAGACGGTCGAAGGCGGCCTTGTCCTTGGTCGGCGCGTCGAAGAAAGCCTTGGCGATCGCCGCCTTCAGGTCTTCCGGAAGGTCCGCGTTGTAGGCGTAGGGGCCGTTGATGATCGGCGACGACTTGTTGATGATGCGGAAGTCTTCCTTCTTCATCGCCGAGCCGTCGGCGTTCTTCAGCATGCCCTTGGTCAGCATCTGCGCGAGCGTCGAGTCGTCGTCGTTGGTCCACTGGTTGGCCGCAATGTCGACGGTGCCCTGCGCCAGCGCCAGCACGGCGTTCTCGTGGCTGCCGGTGAACACCACCTTGCCGAAGAAGCCCTCGGCATCGTGGATGCCCATCTTGTCGAGCTCGAAGCGCGGCACGTTGTTGCCCGAGGTCGAGTTCGGATCGACCAGGCCGAGGTTCTTGCCCTTCAGGTCTTCCACCTTCTTGTAGGGGCTCGAAGCCTTGACGTAGAACACCGAATAGTAGCCGGTCGAACCGTCGGCGTTCATGTCGTTGGCGAACGCGTCGGTCTTGACGCCGGTCAGGCGGGCCCGGGCGAACGAGGCCGAGCCGTAGCTGGCGATCTGGATGTTGCCGGCGCGCTGGCCCTCGATCACCGCCGCGTAGTCGTTGGCGATGCGAAGCGTGACTTTCGTGCCGAGCTCCTTCGACAGATAGGCCACGAACGGCGTCCAGCGCTCGGTGACGCCGGAGGCGTTCTCGGCCGGCACGACGGCGAAGGTGAGCTCCGGATACTTTGCCTTCCAGTCCTGCGCGGACGCCGAGCCGGTGAGCGCGAGCGCGGCAGCGCCGGCCAGAATGATGCGACGAGTGATCATGACTACCCCTGTTGCTTGTAGTTGCACCTGTTGGCCGGGCAAAATGCCCGGCCTCTCAGATTGAAAATGCGCGACGCTCAGGCCGCGGCTGCGGTGCCGAGTGCCGGAGCGGTTGCACCGTCGGGCGCGGGCAGCGGCTCCGCACCGATGACGTCGTTGGCCTCGAGGTCATAGAGCTCTCGGGCGATATGATCGGTGAGCGCCGCAGGGGCGCCGTCGAACACCACGCGGCCCGCCGCCATGCCGACCAGCCGGTCGCAATAGGTCCGCGCCAGGTCGAGCGAGTGCAGATTGCAGAGCACCGTGATGCCGAAGTGCTTGTTGATGCGCAGCAGCGCGTCCATCACGATCTTGGTGTTGCGCGGATCGAGCGAGGCGATCGGCTCGTCGGCGAGGATGATGTCGGGTTCCTGCACCAGCGCGCGGGCGATCGCGACACGCTGCTGCTGGCCGCCGGAGAGCTGGTCGGCGCGCTGCGCCGCGAGCTGGGCGATGTCGAACTGCTCGAGCGCGGACAGCGCCAGCGCCCTGTCCTGCTCCGGCCAGACCTGCGCCAGCGAACGCCACGACGGAATCTGGGCGAGCCGGCCCATCAGCACGTTGGTCAAGACGTCGAGACGACCGACCAGATTGAACTGCTGGAAGATCATCGCCGAGCGTGCCCGCCACTGCCGAAGCGCCTTGCCGCGCAGCGCGGTCACATCTGTGCCTTCGAACAGGATACGGCCGGAGGTCGGATCGGCGAGGCGGTTGATCATCCGCAGCAGCGTCGACTTGCCGGCACCGGAGCGGCCGATCACGCCGACAAAGCTGCCCGGCGCAATCGAGAAAGACGCGTTGTCGACCGCGGCTCTTGCACCGAAACGGCACGTCAAACCTTCCACCACCAGCATGTAATGCTCCAACCGCGTCACGTTGGGCCATCGCTATCCCCGGCGTTTTACAGTTATGTGACGCTTGCGCTGCGGTGCGGCGATCGTTCACACCCGTCTTTGTCGGCGCCTTGCCGTCATCGCGACGTCATGATGTTGTCATCAAGCATCCCGATGACGAGCGCGCTTCTCCCCGAACGCCAACGATTTGCAAGATTTTGCGGAGGCCCTGATGGCCGGAAAAACACTCTCGGTTGTGCCGACGATCGACCCGACTGCTTCGGTTCGCGAGAGCAAGCTCGGCAGATACACCGAGGTCGGCGCGCGCACGATCCTGCTTGAAGTCAGCATGGATGACTATTCCTACGTCGTGAACGACAGCCAGATCACCTACACGTCGATCGGCAAGTTCTGTTCGATCGCGGCGATGACCCGGATCAATCCCGGCAACCACCCGATGCATCGCGCGACTCAGGCGCATTTCACCTACCGCGCCAGCGCGTATTTTCCCGGAGAGAGCGACGACGCCGACTTCTTCAACTGGCGACGTGCGCACCACGTGCATATCGGCCATGACGTCTGGATCGGTCATGGCGCGATCGTGCTCGCTGGACGGAACGTCGGAACCGGCGCGGTCGTCGCCGCCGGTGCGATCGTCACCAGGGACGTGCCCGCCTACACCATCGTTGCCGGCAATCCGGCACGGCCGGTCAAGCGACGATTTTCCGAGGACGTCGCGGATCGCCTCGCCGCACTCGCGTGGTGGGACTGGGATCACGAGACACTTCGTCGTGTTCTGCCCGACTTTCGCAAGCTCGCGGTCGAGGAATTCCTCGACAAGTACGAGGCCGAAGCCGTATCTCAATCACGAACAGAACAACGGAGCGCGACATCGTGACGGACATTTTCATCGAGGGCGGGCGCGCGCTGGTTGACGGCGCATTCGTGGAGACCTCGCTGCGCACCGCGGGCCGCGACATCGGCGCGCTCGACGCCGAACAGGGACGCGCCGCACTCCACATCGACGCAAGCGGCCTGCTGGTGCTGCCCGGAATCATCGACCTGCACGGCGATGCGTTCGAACGGCAGATGATGCCGCGCCCGGGCGTCGACTTTCCAACCGACGTGGCACTGATCGACAGCGACCGGCAGGCGATCGCCAACGGCATCACCACCGTGTTCCACGGCACGACCTGGTCGTGGGAGCCCGGCCTGCGCAGCGCGGAGAACGCGCGCAAGCTGCTCGATGCGATCGAGCTGCTGCGGCCGCAGCTCGCCGCCGACACGCGCTTCCATCTGCGTCACGAGACCCACAATCTCGAAGCGGAGGGTGAGATTACGCGGTGGCTCGGCGAAGGCCGCATCGACCTGTTCGCCTTCAACGACCACAGCAACGTCAAGCCGAAGAAGCGTAACCAGCTCGCCGAGCGCGCCGGGCTCTCGGTCGAGGCCATCAACGAGATGCTCGACCGGGTGGTCGCGCGCCGTCCCGAGGTACCCGCCTCGATCGCGCGGCTGGCCGCCGCGGCGCGCGCAGCCGATATCCGTATGCTCTCGCATGACGACAACAGCCCGGCGATGCGTCAGGAGTTTCGCGCGCTCGGCGCCACGATCGCCGAATTCCCCGTCAATGAAGAGACCGCGCGCGATGCCGCCGCGGCCGGCGACTTCATCGTGTTCGGCGCGCCCAACGTGGTGCGTGGCGGCAGCCACACCGGCTGGACCAAGGCATCCGACATGATCGCGCAGGGGCTCTGCTCGGTGCTGGCGTCGGACTACTATTATCCGGCACAGTTGCTCGCCGCGTTCCGCCTCGCCACTGATGGTATCGTGCCGCTCGCGGCAGCCTGGAATTTGATCTCGTCGGCGCCGGCACGCGCGGCAGGGCTCGCCGACCGCGGCGTGCTTGCCGCGGGCCGCCGTGCCGACATCATCATCGTCGAGGACAAGGTGCCGCTGCGGCCGCGCATCGTCGCCGTGATCGCGGCCGGACGGCTGGTGCATCTGGCGGATGCGAGCTGCCTCGTCCACTCGGTCGCACCGCGCAAGACGGTTGCGGCGGCGTAACCCGGCCCTATTCTGCTGCCATGGCCAACGCTCCGCGCTACGCGATCTACTATGCGCCGTCGTCCGACAGCGCCCTGCACCGCTTCGGTTCGACGCTGCTCGGTTACGATGCGGCATCGGGCGACGACCTGCCGTTTCCCGACGGCGTCACGCCCGATTGGCGCGACGTGACGCAGGACCCGCGCAAGTACGGCTTCCACGCCACCTTGAAGGCGCCGAACGCGCTCGCCGAGGGCAGGACCGAGACTGGGCTGCTCGATGCCTGTGGCGCCTTTGCCGGCCGCGCGCGGCGCATCCCTGTGATCGAACCGGTGGTCGATGCCATCAGCGGCTTCATTGCGGTGATCCCGGGCAGCCGCTCGGACGATCTGCAACAGCTCGCCGCTGACTGCGTCACCGAATTCGACGCGTTCCGCGCGCCATTGTCGGCGGCCGATCGCGCCCGGCGCAAACCCGAACGGCTCACCGCGCGGCAATGCGACCATCTCGACCAATGGGGCTATCCTTACGTCATGGAGGAATTCCGCTTTCACATGACGCTGACGGGACGGCTGAGCGACGAGCGGCGCGGCCCGATCGTGGCGCAGCTGCGCGAACGGTTCGCCGCGATCGACCTCGCAAGGCTCCCCATCGACCGCATCGCGCTGTTCAAGCAGGACGATAGCGCATCGCGCTTCCGGATCATCGGTAGCTGGTCGCTGCGAGCCGCCTAGAGCCTTTCCCGTCCCGATGGAGTCGGGACGGGGTTCCAGGTTCTTGTCTTGACGTTTTCTTCACGCGAACCGATATCGACTTCGCTCGAAAACGCTCTAGTCGGACTTCGCAAGTTCGGCCAGCAGCCACTTCTTGAACGTCTGCAACGCGCGATTGCGTTGCGCGCCGGGCGGATGAACCAGCCAATAGCTACCGGTCACGTGGCCGACGGGCAAAAGCCGGCGGATCGTGCCATGCCGCTCGCTCTCGCCGATGAAGGGTTCGAGCGCGAGCGCGACGCCGGCACCGCGCTCAGCAGCCTGCAACGCGGCGACAAAGCTGTCGACCGAGATCGCGCGCGTCGCATGAGGCGTCGGCGCGCCGGCATGCTTGAACCAGAGCGGCCAGGCTGCGGGGAATGTCGTCACGTGAATCAGGACGGCTTGGCCAAGGTCGGCCGCGGTGCGCAGCTTCAACCGCCGGGCCAGCGCCGGCGCACCGACCGGAACGGTCCTCACCTCCATCAGGCGATGCGCGACGACGCCGTCGGGCTTGTCGGGCCCGAAGCTGATGCCGGCATCGAATGTCTCGGTGTCGAAATCGACATTGCGGTTCGAGGTCTCGATCGCAAGATCGAGCTCGGAATGCCGGGTGAGAAACGAGGACAGGCGCGGGATCAGCCAGGCCGACGCGAACTGCGGCAGCACCTTGAGCCGCAGCCGGCGTTGGCCTGCGGCCTCGAGCGCCGACTCGGCCCTTGCCAGCAGCGCAAAGGCGCGGCCAGTCGCGGCGGCGAGCTTTTCCCCGGCACGGGTCGGGCGAACGGCGCGGTGGCTGCGGTGAAACAGCGCGACACCGAGATGCGCTTCGAGGTTGCGGATGCGGTGACTGACCGCCGAGGCGCCGACGTTCAGCAGGCCCGCGGCCTCCTTGAAACTGCCGAGCCGGACTGCGACGTCGAATGCCTGCAGTGCCAGTAGATGCGCCGGCCGGAGGCTCGCCGCGGCGAGATCGTCGCTCCCCGGCGGGGGTGACGTGCGCCCCGGCCTCGCGTTGTTGCTGCTCATGAGCCGATCCTAACTTCCGGCACGGCCCGATGTCGCCCGGAAAATCGTCACGGATGAATGTCATTCATCCGAAACGAGCTGCTTTCGCTTGTCGCGCTCGGAGCAATGCGAAATTCTGTCTCTCGAACCGGACCGGGCGGCAAGCCCGGCCAACGAAGCGGGAGAACGGCGATGACGGTACAGCTTGCGGACGAAGCCTCCATCGTCGACCGCATCCTTGCGCACATCGACGCGAAATCGACCGATCTCAGCGCCGGCGTCTGGCGCGAACCGGTCGCGCATTATCTGTCGCATGATCGCTTCGCGGCCGAGATCGAGCAGGTGCTCCGCCGCACGCTCACCCCGTTCTGTCCCTCGGCCGCGCTCGCCGAGACCGGCGCTTATGTCGCGCGAGACGCGGCGCTGACGCCTGTTGTCGCGATCCGTGGCGCAGACGGCGTCGCGCGCGCCTTCCGCAATGCCTGCCGGCACCGCGGCGTCCAGCTTGTCGACGGCACGGGCTGCAAGAAAGCGCTGACCTGCCGCTATCACGGCTGGACCTACGGCCTCGACGGCCGGCTGCGCGGCATTCCCGACGATTACGGTTTTCCCGACCTCGACAAGACCACGCATGGCCTCGTGCCCGTCGCCTGTATCGAGCACGGCGGTCTTGTGTTCGTCTCCCAGGACAATTCCGACGCAACGTCGGACGCGAGCGAAATGCCCACCCTGTTCGGCGACGACTGGAGGCTCTATTCGACCGCCACGCAGGAGGTCGAGGCCAACTGGAAGATCGTCGCCGAAGGATTCCTCGAAGGCTACCACATCCGGTCGACCCATCAGGATACGTTCTATCCGTTGCAGTACGACAATCTCAACGTGATCGAATCGTTCGGCCGCAACAGCCGGATCAGCTTCCCCTATCGGCGAATCGAGAAGCTGCGCAACGTGCCGCGGGACGAGCGCCGGACGGCCGGCATGCTGACCCATGTCTATCACCTGTTTCCGAACGTGATGCTGTCGACCTTCCCGACCAATCGGTTGATGACGGTGCTCGAGCCGCTGGCGGTGGACCGCACCCGGCTCGTCACCTACACGCTGTCGAACCAGATCGCGGCGGACGATGGCCGCACCGCGGTTGCCCAGGGACGCGACTTCGTCACCGCAGGTGCGGCCGAGGATCGCGAGATGGCCTGCGCCGCGCAGCGCGGGCTGGCAACGCGGGCGAACGATCACTTCACCTTCGGCCTGTTCGAAGGTGCGATCAGGCACTTTCACCAGAACCTGGCCGCGATCATCGAGCGCGTGCGCTGATCCACACCAACATTGCGCAGCAAGGACCGAGCATGCTGGACCATCCGACCGTCAAATACCGAACCGAACAGGCCATCGCGATCGTGACCATCGATCGCTATGACGAGGCACGCAACGCGGTGAACCCGGAGACCGCGCAGGGCCTGGCCCAGGCGTTTCGCAGTTTCGATCGCGATCCGTCGCTCTCGGTCGCGATCCTGACCGGCGCGGGCGGCGCATTCTGCGCCGGCTTCGACCTCAAGCGCACCGCGGCCGGCCATCGCGGCCACCGTGTCGAGAATGGCGACGGCCCGATGGGCCCGACCCGGATGAAGCTGTCGAAGCCGGTTATCGCCGCGATCGAGGGGCCGGCGGTGGCGGGCGGGCTCGAGCTTGCGATCTGGTGCGATCTCCGCGTCGCGGCATCCGACGCCACCTTCGGCGTCTATTGCCGGCGCTTCGGCGTGCCGCTGATGGATCTCGGCACCGTGCGCCTGCCGCGCCTGATCGGGCACAGCCGCGCGATGGACATGATCCTCACCGGACGCGGCGTCTCCGGCGAGGAGGCCGGACGGATCGGGCTCGCCAACCGCGTGGTCGCCCCTGGCACGGCGCTCGCCGAGGCGCGCAGCCTCGCCCATGATCTGTGCCGCCTGCCGCAGGCGGCGCTGCGCAGCGACCGCCTCTCCGCCATCGAGCAATGGGAACTCGGCTGGGAGCAGGCCACGCTGAACGAGTTTCGCCTCGGGCTTGCGACGGTCGCCAGCGGCGAGACCGAGGCCGGCGCCCGCCGCTTCGCCAGCGGCAAGGGCCGGCACGGCGATTTCGCCGACATCGCGTGAGAACCGCACGCACCGGCGGCGGGCGCTATTCCTCTGGACGGGTACGGGCGATGATCTCCGCGGCGCCCTTCGCGAGCAGTTCCATGCCGACCGCGCGGCCGAGTTCGCGCGGGCGATCGGCCGGACCGCGCCGGGTCACCTCGATGAAGCCGGCACCTAGCTCATCGAGCACCGAAGCACGCAGCGTCATCTCGCTGCCTGCAAGCGTCGCGAGGCCGGCGATCGGCGAATTGCAGTGGCCGTTGAGCACCCACAGCACCTCGCGCTCGGCTTCAGCGGCAAGCCGCGACGCAGCGTTGTCGATCGCGGCAAGCCGCGCCCGCGTCGTCCAGTCGGTCTCGACGCATTCGACCGCGACGATGCCCTGACCGACCGCGGGCAGCATCTCGTCGACGGAGAAGTCATGCGCGATGCGTCCGGTCATGCCGATGCGCTCGAGACCGGAGCGCGCCATGACCAGCGCATCTGCCGGGCCGACCTCGCCGCCATCGGGCAGCCGCTGCTTGGCACCGCGATCGAGCTTGGCGAGCCGCGTATCGGCGGCGCCGCGATAATGGATCACGGTCGCTTCCGGAAACAGCCGGCGCAGATAGGCGGCGCGGCGCACCGCATTGGTGCCGATCATGAAGCCCTTGCCGCGCGCGGCGCGGATCGTGTCCAGCGACAGGCCGGGCCGCAGCACGAGGCTGTCGCTGGCGGCATCGCGCGCCAGCATCGCCGCGAGGACGAGGCCCGGCGTCTCCTCATTGCCCGGCACGTCCTTCAGCGAATGCATCGCGGCCTGCAACGTGCCGGCACGCATCGCCTCGCGAATCTCGGCGACGAAGGCGCCGCCCTTGCCGCCGTGGCGCAGCAGCTTGCTGGTCTGGTCCTGATCGCCGCGGGTCTCGAACTTGACGATGTCGACGGCAAGGCCGGCCGCCGAGGCGCGCAGCAGCCGCGCGACCTCGTCCGTCTGCGCGAGCGCCATCGCGCTCTTGCGCGTCCCGATCCGCAAAACCTGTCCCGACACGAAAGCCCCGCTGCGTGGTCATCAACGGCTGGGGATTAGAACAAAAAGCCAGTCAAAACAATGGTTTTTGCCCCCGTCTGGTCCTGCTCAGGCAATCTCCTCGACAAGCGCGACCCCGGCCTCGCGCATCGCCGCAATGGCGGCCGCGAGCGAACCACCGAGATCGATGGCACGGCAGGCGGACAGCACGACCGCGGTCTCGAAGCCGAGCCGCCGCGCATCGAGCGCCGAATACTGCACGCAAAAGTCCGTCGCCAGCCCCGCCATCACCACGCGCTTCAGGCCGCGCTCGCGCAGATAGCCGGCGAGCCCGGTCGGCGTCGTCCTGTCGTTCTCGAAGAACGCCGAATAGGAATCGATCGCGGCCCGGAATCCCTTGCGGATCACGAGCTCGGCGCGGTCGGTCGCAAGCTCCGGATGAAACGCAGCACCCACCGTGCCCTGGATGCAATGATCCGGCCAGAGCGTCTGCGGCCCATAAGGCATCGCGATCGAGGCGAACGGCGCCGCGCCCGGATGCGAGCTCGCGAACGAACTGTGACCGGCCGGATGCCAGTCCTGGGTCAGCACGACATGGTCGAACCGGATGGCGAGCCGGTTGACGACAGGCACGACGGCATCGCCGTCGGCGACCGCCAGCGCGCCGCCGGGGCAGAAATCGTTCTGCACGTCAATGATCAGCAAGAGATCGTCGGGGCCGGCCGTCATCACGTCCCGATCCGCAGCGATGCGCGCAGCTTGCGCAGGCAGGCGATCACCGACAGCGCGGTGATGCGGCCAGTCTTCGGGTTCTCCGAGGGAATGTTCTCGATCATCATCGAGAACCGCGCCGAATCGGAATCAACCTCGATCCGATGGGTGTTGCGCGTCACCGTCGGGTCGGCCCAGATCTCGACCCTGGTGCGATCGGGGCCGATGCCGGCGAGCGACAGCGCCACAGCGACGTTGAGATTGGCCGGAAAGCCCTTGGCGGCGTCGCGTGCGCTGCCCTCGAAGATGCGGAGCGGCTCGGTGATGCCTTCGATCCGGATGTCGTTCTCGACCAGATGCGGCGCGCCGAGCAGGCCCGCGACCGGCTTCCGCGTCACCAGCTTCACCGAGTGAATGGTCCCGATCGCCGCGGCAGTCACCGCGTCGAGCCCGATCAGCGCGCCGGTCGGCACGATGATCTGGCCGCCATGCGCCTTGGCGAGATCGACGAGGTCGCCATTTTGCAGCAGTGCGCCAACGCTGAGCACGACCGCGATCTTGCCGCGCTCCACCACCGGCGCCACGATCGAGCGAACCACCTTGCTCGGCGCGCACTCGACCACGATGTCCGCGATGTCAGCCAGCTCAACGATCGGCACCAGTTTCGGCGCAGATTTGAGCTCCGCGACCCAGCCACGGTGCTTGTCCGGGGTGTTGGCCGAGACCGCAACCAGCGTCAGGCCTTCGATGCCGTGATCGAGCGCCTTGACGACATCGGTGCCGATCGCGCCGAGACCGGCGACCGCCACCCGCAAATTTGCCTTACCTTCAGCCATCATTTCCCACCGGCGAGCATCTTGACCAGGCGATAGAGATAATCCTGGCCCTCGTAGAACGATTTGACGAGCACGCGTTCATCCTTGCCATGATTCCGGTTGTCATCGACATCGGCACCGAGCCCGGAATGGCCGTAGGTCGGAATTCCGGCATTGCGCAGGAACAGCCCGTCGGTGGCACCGGTGCTCATGACCGGCACCACCGCCGCATCCGGCCAGAATTCCTTCGACAGCTTCTCGATCGATCCCATGATCTCCTCGTTCAGCGGCGACGGCGGGCTTAGCGTGGCCTTGCCGCCCTTCACCTCGATCCGCTTGTCGGCGAGCACGCGCTCGATCTGGGCCTGAACGCCCTCGACCGGCTCGCCGGGCAGAATCCGGCAATTGACCCCCGCGGTCGCCAGCTGCGGCAGCGCATTGATGGCGTGGCCGCCATGCAGCATGGTCGCGACGCAGGTGGTGCGGAGCTGCGCGTTGTAGCCGGGAATCTCGGACAGCCGCGCCAGCGCAGCCGGATCCGGCTGCGGCGCCAGGATGGCGCGGATGTCGTCGGCATTCTGCTTGCTCTCGGTCTCGGCCGTCTTCGCGAAATAGATCCGCGTCGTTTCGTTGAGATTCATCGGGAAGTCGTATTTGGACAGGCGAACCAGGCCTTCGGCGAGGCGATAGATCGCGTTGTCCTTGCGCGGCAGCGACGAGTGGCCGCCGCGGTCCGTGACCGTCAGTTGATAGGCGGTCGAGATCTTCTCGCTGGTCTGGACGCTGTTGCGGATGGCCTTGCCGTTCTTCAGGCCGACGCCGCCGCCTTCATTGAGCGCGAACTCGGCATCGATCAGGTCGCGGTGGTTCTTGATCAGCCACTGGATGCCGAGGCCATTGGTGTCGCCGATCTCCTCATCAGTCTCCAGCGCGACGATGATGTCGCGGTCGGGCTTATAGCCCTCCTTCTTGTAGCGGATCAGATTGGTGACGAAGGAGGCGGCCATGTATTTGTCGTCGCTCGAGCCGCGGCCGTAGAAATAGCCGTCCTGCTCGGTGAGCTTGAACGGATCGACCGTCCAGTCCTCGCGGTTGGCGGGCACGACGTCGATATGGGCCATCAGCAGGATCGGCTTGCGCGCGCCGGAGCCGTGCAGCCGCGCCACCAGATTGCCCTTGCGCGGCGCCGGCGAGAACACCTGCACGTCGGCCTCGGGAAACCCCGCCGCGCGGAGCCGCGCGCCCATCGCCTCCGCCGCCTTCTGGGTATCGCCGGTCGCGGTGGTGGTGTTGATCTCGACCAGCTCCTGATAGATGCTACGGGCAAATTGCTGCTGCTCGGTCAGTCCTTCCGCGCTGGCGCCGGACGCGAGCAGGACCGGGGCGATCGCAACAGACAACAGCAGCGATCGAACCATGTTTTGAGCCTTGTGCGACATCGTACTCTCCCGGAATTCCACCACCTGATTGGCGACGAATTCAGACAGGCGCCACGCGCTTTGGCAAGACGGCGAGCCCTTCAATTTGCGCGCGCATGCTCCGCAGTTTCGCGCACTATTTGGAGTCCTTATTCGGTCTCCTTGGCCGCAATCACCTCGATCTCGACCAGGAAGCCGGTAACGGTCGCGATCGCAGCTAAGGCGGCGCCCAGTGCTCAGCGCCGCGCATCCTGGACATCCTTGGTCGTCACCGCGTCCTGATAGCTGTTGCCGAAATGCGTCCGCAGATAATTCACAACGGCAGCGACCTGACCATCGGTCATCATGTCGCCGAATGGCGGCATGCCGCGGCGGCCGTTGATGACGAGGTCGATCGGATAGCTGCCGGATTCGAGATTCTTGTTGCCGGCCAACGAGGGATAGGTGCCGGCGCCGGTCGCGCCCGTCGCATCCGGCATGTGGCAACCCTGGCAGACATTGCCGAACAGCTCCTCGCCGGTCATCTCCACGAAGCGGAAGCCCGACGAGAAGGTGCGCTTGCCCGCCCCGCTGTCCTGCCCAAGGGCCGCAGTTGCCGACAGCAACGCCAGCGCAGTGATCACAGATGTTCCTGTCCGCAGCATCACGTCTTCACCACGCGTTCGTGCAATCGGGAGATGGCGTCGAGCGCGGACAGGATTGCGCCCTCCTGCCAGGCGGGCAGTTGCGAGGCGTGCTCGCCCGCTAGCGCGATGCGGCCGTCGATCTGGCAGAGATTGCGGTAATGCTGCGCCCGCCCCGCTTCGGTCCATTCACCGGCGCAGCCGAGCGTGAATGGCACGCGATGCCAGGCCACCGCGACGCCGTTCTCGAATTCGCTTTTGTACTGCGGATGGATCGCGGAGCCGAACTCGACCGCGCTGGCGACCCGCTCGGCCGGCGTCATCGCGGTGAACTCGAACGAATTGGCGCCCTCATACATGTAGGCGCCGAGCAGGACGCCGCGGCCGCCGCGGTTGAAGCCATAGTTCGGATAACCGATATTCCGGATCGGCAGGTCGGTGTAGCTGATGCCGCCATAGATCGCCTCATCCTCCTCCCAGAACCGTCGCTTGAACTGCAACCCGACTTTCACCGAGGCGGCGTAGGGCAAGGAATCGATCGCATTCTTCATCGGCCCGCCGACGTCGACCGGCAACTGGCTCAGGATCGGCAGCGGAATGGTGCAGATGCACCAGTCGGCGGTCGCCTGCTGCACCGTCGACGGGCTGGCCGTATCGACGTAGCTCACGGTGACGCCGGAGCCGTTCTGCTGAATCTGCGTCACCCTGGCGTTGGTGCGGATGAGGTCACCGACCTCGCGCGCGAACGCCTTGCCGATCATGTCCATGCCGCCGACCGGCTGGAACATGGACATCTGGAAATCGTAGCGCGCAAACGATTGCAGATAGCGCCACATCCGCGATCGCAACAACTCCTGGAGCGAGATCGGATCGCTGGGCAGCGGATCGGGCATCAAGCCGCCGCCGGGATCGCGGGCATAGCCCCGGAACTCGGCGGAGCCGAGGTTGGCGTTGTATTTGTAATCGCGATCCAGCGCGCCCCACTCGCGCAACGCCTGGAGCAGGATCTCCTGATCTTCCTTGGTAACGATCTCGTCGAGCCGACCTTGCTGCGTGACCTTGGCGAGCAGTTCGGACACCTCACCCTGGAAATCCGCCTTGATGCTGCGGAAGCGCTGCGGCTTGCCGCCGAAGGCACGCGTCGCGTGCAGATAGGCGTTGTGGTTGAGCTGGATGAAGGGTTCCAGCGTCACGTTGAGCCGGCGGCAGTAATCGAGCAGTGCGCGATGATGATGGGGAATCCGCCACGGGCCGGGATTGAGGTAGAGCCCCTGCTCGAACTGGCAGGTCTGCTTGAAGCCGCCGAGTTCGGTAAAGCTGTCGCCGCCGCGGATCGACCAGTTGCGGCCGCCAGCGCGGCTGTTGAATTCGAGGATCTGGACCTTGTAGCCGGCCTTGCGCAGTTCCAGCGCCGCCGTCATGCCCGCAAGCCCGGCGCCGAGGATCAGCACCGAGGCGCCCTTCACGTCGCCGGTGAGCTTGAGCGGACCCTTGTAGGCAGACTCGGACGCGAAGCCGAGGCTCGTCATCGCCTGATACATCGCCGAACTGCCAGCGATGGTCCCGATCAGCGCCAGCAAATCCCGCCGCCTGATCACAGATTCGTTCTGCACCCGCGTTCACCCAGCCACTGACGTCGATGACGAAGGGAAACGGTTGACGCGATCCGTGTCAAGAAAGCGCATACGCTTCCACATGCAGCCACACGCGCTTTTGATGCGTGACGCGTCCTGCGCATCACACCACGCGCTCGCGATGCACACGCCGGCAATCCATTTCAAAGTCGAGCCCGACCACCGGCGGCCGGTCGAAATGCCAGGTCAAGCCGTTGCGAAGCACGCCACGGCGGCCGAACTCGCCTTCGAGCACCGGATAGGCGTCGTGCACCGTGTAGAGTTGCACCGCGGTGGTGTCCTGCCAGGAGCCGCCGAACGCGCTCATCCGCCGCTCCATCTCGCCAAGTACGAACTTCGCCTTGGCCAGAATGCCGGCCGGACTGGTGTCGCCGAGGGCCACGGTGTGATCGCGATAATTGGCCTTGCCCTCCACCGACTCGCCACTGCCGGCCACCACGAAGCTCGTCGGAGCGTCCTTCGCAGCCGGCACCGTGTAACAGAACGCATGGAACGAGGGCTCGCCCGGCGGATCGAGCTTCGGACAGACATTGCTGCGCGCCACCGGATTGACGCCGTCGCGCATCACACCCCAGGCGACCAATGTCTTGATGTAGATCTCGTTGAAAGCCCTGAACCCGGCCTCGGTGAACGGCGCCGGCGAGCGCAGTTCGCAGGCCCCGAATGCCGTCAGCGGGCGGCCAGCAGCCGTGATGATCTCGGCAATCCGCTCGAACCCGGCGCTCAGCGGCACCGGCGCGGAGAACCTGACCCGTTCGATAGCAAAGCCGGACAAGGCGCCGATGCCGCAGGAATACTGGCTGACGCCGGGCATGAAGCGATAGCCGCCGTCGGGAGTGTCGATGGTGCTGGTCATGGTGCCTCTGTTGGACGCGGTCGTAGCGGGGGTGTCATGCGATGCGGGACAAATACGAACCGCTCGATTTCATCACAGCTGTCGTCCTGGCGGAAGCCAGGACCCATAACCACCGTGCCTGATTGTGAACGGGACCGTGGCTCCAGCATCGCGCAATAATGCACCTCGCCAAATCAATGATAGCGAGCTTCACTTCGGATAGCGCGAAATATTCTGCGGCGGGAGCTTGCGCCGCCGGGCAACTCAGATGTAGCGGGCTGCGCCTCTTTGCACCTGTCATTCCGGGGCGTGCGAAGCACGAGCCCGGAATCCATTTCACCACAGGTGATGCGGCCCGATGGATTCCGGGCTCTCGCTTCGCGAGCCCCGGAATGACGAAAGGACGATCGCCTTAGTGCCCCTTCGCAACATAGGGACAACCGCCTTCGGCGAGCGGACGGAAGGCCTGGTCGCCCGGCACCGTCGCGAGGTACTCATAGAGGTCCCACTTGCTCTTCGACTCTTCCGGCTTCTTGATCCGCATCAGATACATGTCATGCACCATGCGGCCGTCCTCGCGCACGACGCCGTTCTGGGCGAAGAAATCATTCACCGGGGTCTTGCGCATCTGCGCGATCACGGTCTCGGAATCGACCGAGTTCGCTGCGGCGACCGCCTTGAAATAGTGCCGCAGCGCCGAGTTGACGCCGGCCTGGTAGGCCGTCGGCATCGCGCCGTGGCGCTTGAAGAACTCCTGGGCGAAGACGCGGGTCTCGGGCGTGCGGTCCCAATAGAAGGAATCGGTGAACAGCAGATCGTGCGCATGCGCGAGGCCCAGCGCAGGGACGTCGGTCAGCGTCACTTGCAGCGCGACGAGTTGCATGCTGGCGCGGATGTTGAACTCGTCGGCCTGCGACACCGCATTGCGGAAGTCGGAGCCGGCATTGGCGAGCGCCAGGATCTTGGCGCCGGAGGACTGCGCCTGCAACAGGAAGGACGAGAAGTCGGCGGTGTCGAACGGATGGCGCACCGCGCCCAGCACCTTGCCGCCGGCCGATGTCACGGCCTTGCTTGCATCGCGCTCCAGCGCCTGGCCGAAGGCATAATCGGCCGTGAGGAAGAACCAGGGCGTGCCGCCACGGGCGACCACGGCCTTCGCCGTCGCGTTCGAGGAGGCGTAGGTGTCATAGGTCCACTGCACGCTGGTCGGCGAACATTGCTTGCCGGTGAGATCGGATGAACCGGAGCCCGAGATCAGGAACAGCTTCTTGCGTTCGCGCGTCACGGTCTGGATTGCGAGCGCAACCGCCGAATTGACGCCTTCGGCGATCACGTCGACACCCTTGTTGTCGATCCAGTTGCGCACGATGCCGGTGGCGACATCGGGTTTGTTCTGGTGATCGGCCGAGATGATCTCGATCTTGCGTCCGGCGACCATGCCGCCGATCTCCTCCGCCGCCATCTGCGCCGCGATCACCGATCCCGGGCCGTTGCCGTCGGAATACTGCCCGCTCATGTCGGTGATGATGCCGACCCGCAGCACACCATCCTCCGCCCGGGCAGCGCCTGACGCAAGGGAGAGACACGCGGCGGCAATGGCGACCAGGAGATGCGAGCGTTTGGTGATGGACATTTCGTTCCCAGGGGTTCGGATGGTTCGGGCGATCTCCTGCAGGAATCAGCGATCACCGACAACCCCGCCACCGGGCATGGCGCTCTGCGATTCCTTTCGAGAATTCCGGGAGGAGGAACGCGACCGGTACAGCGGCTTGCGCGCCACGCCGATCACGCGAACGCCGCGGCGAGATTTCGCCGCGGCGCCCCTGGATGATACCAATGGACCATCTGAGATGGCGTCGAGAACGCCTCAGCGCCGTTCCCACAATTGCCTGGTTAGAATACCGGCCTTGCGCTCGATCGCCCCAGCGGCGTCGAGGCACATGTCCTCGCGATAGCGCGAGCCGACGATCTGGACACCGACCGGCAAGCCCTCATGCAGGCCGACCGGCACCACGGCGGCCGGCAGCCCCAACACGTTCATCGACGAAATGAAGCGCAGGTCGTTCCAGAACAGCTCCTTGACGCGCTGATCGCCACCGAGATCGGCGTTCACCTCCGGTGTCTTGCGCACCGTGGTCGGCATTAGCACCAGCGGGTACTGTTCGAGGAAGGTCATCCAGTTCCTGATATGGCCCGACCGCGCGGCGATCGCCTTCATGTAGCCGGCCTGGTCCAACTGATTTGCCAGCGCGATGAAGCCGTGGAACGACTTCTGGAAGTCGGGGCTGCTCACCGCCAGCATCTGGTCCTGCTGCAACACGCGAGTCTCGGTCATGATCAGGTCGCACCAGAGCTGCCAGACCTTGTTCAGATCGGGAACCTCGACCTCGCTGACGGCATAGCCCGCATCGGCGAGATGATCGGCCGCCTTGCGCTGAAGCGCGATCACGCCGCGATCGGTCACCATGTCTTCGGGAATCTTCGCAAGCGCGACCTTGACCGGCGCCGCCGGCTTCGGCCCCTGCAACGGCGCCGGCACGTACCAGGGATCGCGCGGATCGCGCTGCGCCATCACCTCGAGCCCGAGACGGACGTCGGCGACATGACGCGCCAGCGGTCCCTGCGATGACATGAACTGCGCCATCAGCGGCCGTTCCGCCGTGGCGCTGGGATTGAACGCGGGGATGCGGCCCTGGGTCGGCTTGATGGTGGCGATGCCGTTGCAATGCGCCGGCCAGCGCAGCGAGCCGCCGATGTCGTTGCCATGCGCGATGGTGCCGATGCCGGCCGCGATCGACGCGCCGGCGCCGCCCGAGGAGCCCCCGCAGGTCACCTCCGCATTCCAGGGATTGCGCGTCAGGCCGTGCAGCGGATTGTCGGTGAAGCCGCGCAGCGAGAATTCCGGCGTGTTGGTCAGGCCGATGATGACGGCGCCGGCCTTCTTGAGATTGGCCGTCACCGGCGAGTCGCCCGGCGCGATGTTGTCCTTGAAGGCGACCACGCCGTTCGAATTGGCCTGCCCTTCGACGTCGATATTGATCTTGATCGTCACCGGCACGCCGTGCAGCGGGCCGACCTCGCCACCACCGCGCTTGCTCGCGGCCAACGTCTCGTCCGCGGCCTTGGCGGCCTGCATTGCCGACGCGCCGAGGTCGACGACCACGGCGTTGAGCGCCGGGTTGGCGGCGTGCATGCGGTCGAGATGGGCGCGAACGACCTCCTCCGACGTCACCTCGTTGTTCCTGATCGCCGCCGCGGTCTCGACGGCGGACCATTGCCAGATCGGTGCATTCGTCACGTGGTGTTCTCCCGTTGTGTTCAGAGCTTTGTTGTTGATTCTAGTCGCGCGGATCGATCGGCGTCAGCGTCGCGGCACGCGCCTCGATCACCGCGGCCACCGCGAGACAGATGTCCTCCCGGAAACGGCCGGCGATCACCTGCACGCCAGCCGGAACGCCGCCGGCGGTCCCGGTCGGCACCACGACCGACGGAAAGCCGAGCGCGGGCACCGCGAGCAGCGGCCGCTGGGCGTCGAGCAGCGCCCGCACCACGGCAGCGTCTTCCTGATCCTGATCGAAGCGGAACGGCAGTTGCGCCGAGACCGGCAGGATGATGACGGGGCTGCGCTCCTGGAACAGCTGCCAGGCCCGCACGATCGAAAGCCGCTGCTCGAAACAGGCCAGCACCTGATCGCCGTCGAGCTCGGGCGCGTAGGCGATGTGACAGTCCAGGTTGTAGCGGGACTTCGCGTCGCCGAATTTTCGGATCATCGGCGCCAGCACGCGTCGCTCCTCATTGATGACGAGGCGATGCCAGAGATCGGCGGCCTCCGCGAGCCGCGGCGGCAACGTCTCCTCCACGGCGAAACCGGCCTCCGCGAGCCAGCGTCCGGCGGCGTGAACCGCAGCGCTCACCTCCGGCGCTTCGTCGCCGAACGGCGCCGGCGCGATCGCAACCCCGATCGGCCGCTTGAGCTGTGCACCTTGCAGCGGCACCGGCAGCCAGGTGCCGTCGCGCGCGTCCGGCTGCGCCATCGCGGCGAGCGCGACGCCGAGATCGGCAACCGAGCGAGCGAGCGGCCCCTGCACCGACATCATCTGCGCGGTAATCGGCCGATCACTGGTCGCGGACGGATTGAACGACGGGACCCGACCCGGGGTCGGGCGCAGCCCGGCGACGCCGCAGGCGTAAGCGGGATAGCGGATCGAGCCGCCGAAATCATTGCCATGAGCGATCGCGCCCATGCCGGAAGCGACCGCCGACGCGGCGCCACCGCTGGAGCCACCCGGCGTCAGCCGGCGGCTCCACGGATTATGGGTCGCGCCGTGCAGATCGTTGTTGGTGAACCAGCGGTGCGAGAACGCCGGCGTGTTGGTGCGGCCGACGATGATGGCACCGGCCTTGCGGACATTCGCGACCACGGGGCTGTCTTCGGTGGCAATGACGTCGCGGAATGCGACGACGCCGTTGGTGGTGGCGTGACCGCGCTGATCGACATTGACCTTGATGGTGACGGGCACGCCATGCAGCGTGCCGAGCTCGGCGCCCGATTTCACCTTTGCATCCGCGGCATCCGCCGCGGCCAGCGCTTCGTCGGCCAGCACCTCGACCACGGCGTTCAAGGCCGGATTGACCGCAGCAATGCGGTCGAGGCTCGATTGCACGGCCTCACGGCTCGAAATCGCACGCGTCGCGATCGCCCGCGCCAAGTCGATCGCCGACCAGCTCCACAATTCGTTGTCGCGCCGCGTGACCATGGTTGTTTCCTCCAACGCGTGATGCAGCAGTCGGCCGATGCGGTTCAGTCGAGCCGCAACGGCTGGTGAAAGACGGGCAGATCGATGCGCCGGTCTTCCTTCGGGACGACCACGGCTTCGGCGCTCAACACATGATCGAGCATCACGCGGCGGGCCCGCGCGGCATTGCCGGAGCGGAACGCGGCCATCAGGCGCTTGTGAAACTCGATGTTCTCGCAGGTGAAGCTCGATGCGAATTCCTGCACGCCGAGCTTGCCGATCAGATGGCGGATCGCCTCGTTGATGAAGCGGCAGACGAGGCCAAGCAGCGGATTGGGACAGGCCTCGATCAGGATGTCGTGGAAATCGATCTCGGCGTGGCGGTGATGCTCCCAGTCCGTGGGTCCGCCCGGATGATGCTCCTGAACCGCGATCGCCTTGTCGAGCGCCCTGAAATGCGCCGCCGTGAGGTGGCCGACCACGCTGAAGGCGAGCTCCGGCTCGATCAGGCGGCGGATCTGGTAGATCTGCGCGGTCGAGATCGACTGGAAATAGAAGTAGTTGCTGAGCAGGCCGACGATCCGGTTGATCGACACCGGCGCCACCCGCGCGCCGCCGCCGGGCCCGGTGGTGTTCTGCACCAGGCCCTGCACTTCCAGCGACTTGAGCGCCTCGCGGATGGTCGAGCGGCTGCAACCGAACATCTCGATCAGCTCGCTCTCCTGCGGCAGCCGGTCGTTGGGCTGCAACCCGGCCTGGAAGATGTGGCCTCGGATCAGGTCGGCAACGGCGTCGGAGCGCTTGCGCTTGATCGAGGCGCGGCGCGACGGGTCCAGGGCGGGCAGAGCCGATTTATCCATTTTATGATCATAAATAGGATCGGGACGGCTTCGCAAGCCCTTTGTGGCCGCCCGCTCTCCCTCAACCAGTCAGGCCCGGGCTTGTCCCGGGCATCCACGACTTGGTTTCTCGATGAAGGGGAGTGGATGGCCGGGACGAGAGATTGTTCAGAAGAGACGAAGAGCCCGGACCGCTCAGCCGGGGCCGCGCTGCGCCTCGAGGCTGCGGCTGTAGCGCGACATCGCGAAGCAGAAGATGAAGTAGATGACGCCGACAAAAATGTAGACCTCGACGCTGAACGACTGCCAGGCCGGATCGACGATCGCGGTCTTGGCAGTGGTCAGGAGGTCGAAGATGCCGATGATCAGGACCAGGCTGGTGTCCTTGAAGAAGGCGATGAAGGTGTTGACCAGCGGCGGGATGACGTGGCGGATCGCCTGCGGCAGCACGATCAGCGCGTGCTTCTCCCAATATGACAGCCCGAGCGCATCGGCCGCCTCGTACTGCCCGCGCGGCACCGCCTGGAGGCCGCCGCGCACCACTTCTGCGAGATAGGCGCCGGCATAGAGGATGAAGGCGATCTGCGCGCGCAGCAGTTTGTCGATGTTGACGCCGTCCGGCATGAACAGCGGGAACATCACGCTCGCCATGAACAACAGGCTGATCAGCGGCACGCCGCGGATCAGTTCGACATAGAGCACGCAGAGCGAACGGATCGCCGGCAGCTTCGAGCGACGGCCGAGCGCGACCAGGATGCCGAGCGGGAAGCCGAGCGCGAGGCCGAAGGTTGCGAGGATCAGCGTCACCGGCAGCCCGCCCCAGCGGTCCTGCGTGACGAAGCTGAGACCAAGGAAGCCGCCCCACATCAGGCAGCCGATCACGATCAGCGCCGCAGCCCACAGCAGGAACAATTCCTTGCGCCAGAAGTTGCGGCGGCTTGAGACCACGAACAGTGCGATGAAGATCATGACCGCAAGCGCCGGCCGCCACTGCTCCTCGAACGGATAGGTGCCGAACAGGATGAAGCGATACTTCTCCGGGACGACCGCCCAGCAGGCGCCGAGGCCACGCAGCGCGCGGCAGGCGCTGCTGTCGTTGCCGGGAACGATCCAGACCGCGTTCGCGATGCCCCATTGCCAGAACGCGACGCATGCCTTGCCGAGCAGGAACAGCAGCAGCAGCGTCATGATGCTTGACGGGATCGAGGCAAACAGATTGGCGCGCAGCCAGCCGGTGGGACCGCCGAGCGCGCGCGGTGCCGGCCGTGGCGCGATCGGCAGCCGATCCTGCGGCAGCTCTGCGACCGAGCTCATCTCAGCGCTCCACCAGCGCGATCCGCGCATTGTACCAGTTCATGAACAGGCTGATGCCGAGACTGATGGTGAGGAACACCATCATGATCAGCGCGATCGACTCGATCGCCTGGCCGGTCTGGTTCAGCGTGGTGTTGGCGATCGAGACGATGTCCTGGTAGCCGACCGCGACCGCGAGCGAGGAGTTCTTGGTCAGGTTCAGATACTGGCTGGTCATCGGTGGGATGATGACGCGCAGCGCCTGCGGCAGCACGATATGTTGCAGCACGAAGCCGCGCTTCAGCCCGAGCGCCTTGGCCGCCTCCGACTGGCCGCGCGGCACCGCCTGGATGCCGCTGCGCACGATCTCGGCGATGAAGGCCGAGGTGTAGGTGACGAGCGCAATCAGCAGCGCGAAATATTCCGGCGCCAGTGTCAGCCCGCCGACGAAATTGAAGCCGCGCAGCTCGGGCATCGTGACGCTCCAGCTCGCGCCCAGAAGCCATGACACCAGCGCGGGCAGCGCGACGATCAGGCCGAGCCCATACGGCCACACCGGCCGCGCCCGGCCGTCGCGCATCTGCTGCGCGATCAGGCGGCGCCTGACCACGGTGAAGACGATCACGCCCGCGACCAGCGCGAGGATCGTCCAGCCATTGGCCCCGTGCAGCGGGACCGACGGCAGGATCAGGCCGCGATTGGAGAGATAGACGCCCTCGACCGGCTTGAACGCCTGGCGCGCCGCCGGCAGGCCCTGCATCAGCACGTACCAGAACAGGAGCTGCAACAGCAGCGGCAGGTCGCGCAGCACCTCGACATAGACAGCGGCGAGCCGCGCCAGCAGCCAGTTCGACGACAGCCGCGCGATGCCGACCAGCGTGCCGATCACGGTCGCCAGCACGATGCCGATCACCGCGACGCGCA
>NZ_DDOP01000101.1:0-271 GCF_002341725.1 Bradyrhizobium sp. UBA2491 | reverse complement strand
GCCGATCACCGCGACGCGCAGCGTGTTGACGATGCCGACGATGAAGGCACGCAGGTAAGTGTCCTTCGGCGTGTAGTCGATCCAGCTGTCGGCGATCGGCATGCCGGCCTCGCGGCCGAGGAAGGCGAAGCCGGTCGAGATCCGCCGTACCGAGAGATTATGGAGGGCGTTCGACCACAGGAAGGCGACGATCGCGACCGCGATGGCGACCACCAGGATCTGCCAGAACAGGCCGGCGACGCGCGGGTCACCGAGCGAAAGCCGCCAGGGC
>NZ_DDOP01000079.1:86662-172669 GCF_002341725.1 Bradyrhizobium sp. UBA2491 | reverse complement strand
TGAGCCGATAGGCCGCGGCGTACTGGGTCGCCCGGTCGAGCCGGGCGACGACGACAGTGGATGAGGACAGAGTCTCACATCCTTTCAGGACGAGGTCTTGTTTTGTGTGGCACAATCCCAGACCCTCATGGTGAGGAGCGCCGCTTGCGGCGCGTCTCGAACCATGAGGCCCCACTGCTCTGCTGCCACAACAGCGGCATATGCGATTGCAATCGCGCGAACAGCGACTACTGCCCTGGCCGGCGCCGTTTGTCGTCGTCGCTCTTCGATGTGCCCTGACCGGTGCCGCCGCCGCTGGCGTCGGGCGTCTCGCCGCCGCTGCCGCCATAACCCAGCACTTCGACGATGACGATGGAAGGCTGGTCGTTGGGCCTGGACGGCGCCACCTGGCCGGCCTGCTGGGTGGCGGCCGTCGTGTTGGTGGCGGTGGTCAGCGCGACCGTGTTCGGCGGCGGCGTGAAGGCGAGGCCGGTCACCGTGCCGGTCGCCGTGATGTTGAAGGCGTTGAGCACGACCAGCGCCACCAGCGTGATGTCGTTGCCGCGGATACCGGCGGCACCGACGTCGATGGTGCCGCGCGGCGCGATCAGCGTCACGTTGCTCTTGGTCGGATCCTGTCCCGGCAGCGTCACCAGCGCGGCGATGCCGGCGCCGGTGACGAGCCCCTGCGGATTGACCGCGCAATAGCCGTTGACGTCGCAGATCTGGCTGACCGACGGGCTGGAGGCATAGGTCTTCGGTCCCGAGCCGGCGTTGATGTCGCCGTTGGCGTCGAACAGGCCGATGTCGCCGCCCTGCTGGGTCATGATACGGCTCTGGTTGACCAGGATCGAGTCGTTGGCAAAGGCGCGGATGCTGCCGCCGGCAAGCGTCAGGATGCCCTCCTGGTTCGGCAGCAGCGCATCGAGCGAACTGTGCCCAACCGTGATGCCGCCGCCCGGCCCGATGATGTTGATGTCGCCGCCCTGCTGGCTCTCGAGCAGCGACGCCGCGATGTTGAACTTGCCGGTCGGGACCTTGGTGGCGGCGCCGTTGCCGCCGCCGGTGTTGTTGTCCGTGTAGCCATAGCCCGCGGGGAACAGGGTCGAGATCGCCGCGTAGGCGCGGGCATACTGCCCGTAATACGGGCTCGACGGATTCTTGTAGTCCTTGCCGACCTGGATCAGGAGGTCGAGGAAAGCGCGGTTGACCAGCAATTGCTGGCGCGCCGGCGACAGGCCCTGGAAGGTGGTCCAGGCCTGGTCGCGCGACTGGCCGAGGATCGAGGCGATGTCGGCAAGGAAATCGATGCCGCCGGTGCCGGCCTGCGCCGGATTGACGTAATTGGCAATCGCCGTTGTGTAGTCGATGCCCGGCTTGACACCGAACAGCAAATCGATTTCGGCGCCCTGCGCCGGTAGGTAGAATCTGGGGAGTTGGGAGGACTGGTTGAACCCGCTGCCGAACGAGGTGCCGTTTCCGAGCGTCGCAATGCCATTCTGCGCAGCAGAAGTGCCTGACGCCGTGAACGGCCCCAGATCACGCCCGGCCTGCAGCACGAAGGTGCCGGGGCCGTAGAGGTAATAGCTGCCACCGACAAAGTCGTTGCCCGCGACGATGCTGGTGATGTCGCCGGCGTTGTTGTTCTGCCCGATGAAGCTGAAGCCATTCGTCTGCGGACCGCTGCTGGTGGTCGCGAGCACGCCTGGCCCGGAGAGTGCCCCATAGATGTTGTTGCCGGCTTCGATCCGCGCCGGCTTGTTCAGCGTCAGGCCGCTAACGCTGTTGGCAGCGGCGTTGACGGCGTAGATGTCCTGGCCGGCCGCGATCACGACCGGGTCGGGGTCGTTCGCATGCAGGGCCTGGGTCAGGCTGGGCGGCACCAGCCCGAGCGGACTGATGTAGCTGGAGCGATAGCCGATTGTGCCGCCGTATTGATCGCTGCCGGCGCCGTTGCCAATGTATTGCGACGACGTCGTGGCAGGATCCTGCATCACAAGCCCTGCTCCGAGGCGAATCGATTGCCCCGCGACGAGGGTAATTGTGCCGGTATCGTCGCCGGCCTGGGTCGGAACAGAAACGAGAGTGGCCTGCGCCGTGGCGGCGGTGAGATCCACATTGCCCTGCAGCGAAATCAGATCGAGTGTCGCCGGCAATAACAAACCAACAGCTCCTATGGTGCTGTTATTGTGGAGGAACAACCCAGTCGTGTTGCCCGACGCACTGTCGTCCCTAGCGATGGTCAGCGCTGTCACGTCCCCAGCGGTGCTGGTCAGCGAGACGCCGCTGCCAGGACCGTATGTCGTAAAGTACTGGTTCCATGCATCATGGACACCGTTACTGTTGCTGCCGGGCATGGCGCCAAACGGCGTGCGCCAACCGCTGTCGCTCGGCAGGGACGCCGGATCGAAGACATTACCGAGCGCAATCGCGCCGCGGGCGGCGATCCTGACGAAACCATCCTGCACCGCGAGCAGCAACGGCAGCGGAACAGTCCCCGCGACGTTGTTGCTGCCGTCGAGTTGCTGCAGGACAGTCGGCAGACCGGTGATTGGATTCGACGGATCGACGGTGACGGAACCGCCCACCTGGATCAGCCCGGTGCCGCGGCCGACCAGGAAGTTGCTGCTCAGGAGATTGCCATCGGCCTTCACCGCCAGATTGCCACCACCATAATAGGTCACGGTGGGGCCGTTTACATTGCCATTCCTGTTGGGGACGCCGGTGCCGCCGCCGACCACAAGGGTTTCCGGCAACGAAGCGCCGATATCGACGATATCGCCGCCGGCGATCAGCGTGACATTGCCGCCGCCGAGCGCGCCGACGCCCTGGAAGAAGGTATTGAAGTTAATCCAGGCGGCGGTCTGGCAAGTCGCGAGGAAGATGCCACAGCTGGAGAAGGGCGTCGCTGTACCGGTGGCCTGACCGAAGCCAAAGTACCATGGGCTCCAGAACTGGCCGGTGGGGCCGTTCGGGACGCCAAACTGGCTGCCGTTGCCATCGTCGGTTGGCGTCTCGATGCCGATGATCGAGCCGCCGGCGCTGATGGTCACCGCACCGCCGCCGCTCGACCAGTTCGGCTGACCCACGAGGCCATTCGGGGTCGCCAAATACATCGCGGCCATTGACGGAGCCCGGAAGTCAACCGGAGTGCTCTCGATATGACCGGCCGTGTAGATCGCACCCGGCGCGGTCTGATCGATGAACGCGACGTTACCGGCGGCAGTGATGTCGATCGCGCCGGTGCCGGTGCGCACGAGGGTCGGGATGACGATCGTCGGATAGACAAAGTTAAAATTGGAATCATAGGTGCCAAATGAACTGACGTACGCGGTGTGGCCGTCGATGATGACGCTGCCGCGCGGATTGCTGACGGAGGTTGGGTCCGGGAGCGGGATCACGGCATTGGGATTGGCCGGAGGCACGCCGCTTCCGATCGCCGCGCCGGCGACAAAATTATAGGAGAACGAGCCATTGTTGACGCCGGGGACGATGGCCATCAGGCTCGCCGCCGAAGTCGTGTTGAATTCGTAGATCCCGGTGCTCGGCTGCTGGGCGGGATTGTTGGCGATCAGATTGGCGACGAGATCGGCCTGGGTCGAGGGATCCGTCACGAATGCGCTGGAGGATTCATAGAAGCCGTCGCTGATCGTGGCGTTGATGACGACGTTGTTGATGGCCTGCAAGGTCAGCACGCCGGGCTCGCCGACGCTGGTGCGATAGGCCGGCTGGTAGTTGGTCAGGGGTGCATTCTGGCTCGCGGTGGCCAGCGTCGTGACGCCGCCGAGATTCCAGTTGCTGGCGACCGTGATGTTGCCGCCGTTGATCGTCGCGTTCGGATTGATCAGAGCGATCTCGGGGCGGTAGTGCACGTTCTGGACATTGCCGAAGCTTCCGGAATCCCTCGGGCGGACGCTGAAGCCCTGCACGAAACCGACCAGCGTGTTCTGGTAGAAATTGACGTGAGGGGTGTAGGCACCGGCAGCAGGGATGTCGTAGGTCGAGATCGGATAGATCGACGCAGTGCCGTCCGGGCTTGTTGGGAAGACGACCTGTATCGGCGTGCCATCAGCCTGCGGCGCATAGAAGCCGGCGGGATCGATGATGCCGTCGAAATGCTTGTCGAGCTCGGCCGGACTGTCTTTGGTGCTCCACACTGCATAGGCATTGACCACAACACCAGCGCCGGGCTTGCCGCCGTTGCTGCTGTCGACGACATTGCCCCTGAAGCTGATATTGACGGTGCCATCGCTCAGGATCGGGGCGCGCAGGATGACCTGCCCGCCGGTGTTCGAGATATTGGTTCCCCCTGCCCCGCCACTGACATCGAAGGTGACATTGGACGCGACCGTGATCGCACCGGACGAAGACACGTTCTCATAGCCATAGGTGGTATTCAGCGAGCCGTCCGGCGTGCCGGTGGTGCCGAGCTTGATGGTGCCGCCGTTCTGCACCAGCATCGAGGTGCCGTTGCCATAATTCGGATTCGAGGGATCGTCCTTGACCCAGGCCGCGGTCAGCCGGGTTCCGGCCCCGATCACCACGCCATTCGCACCGTAAAGCGCGATCTGACCGTTGAGACCGCTGGCATCAAGCGTGGCGATCTGGTTGGCGGGATTGCTCACATCGCCGCTGCCGTAAATGTAGACACCGCCGTTGCTCGCCGTGAGCGTGATCTGCCCGGCGTTCAAGGCCGGCGCCAGCGCGTTGGCAACCGATCCGATCACGATGTCGCCCTGCTGCAGGGTGACCGCGATGCTACCGGTGAAGCTCGTCGGCAACTGGCTGCCCGCCGCTAGGCTGCCGGCGTTCAGCGTGAAGTTGCCGCCGAGATCCTT
Source organism: Bradyrhizobium sp. UBA2491 (assembly GCF_002341725.1). Taxonomy (NCBI): domain Bacteria; kingdom Pseudomonadati; phylum Pseudomonadota; class Alphaproteobacteria; order Hyphomicrobiales; family Nitrobacteraceae; genus Bradyrhizobium; species Bradyrhizobium sp. UBA2491. The sequence goes on along the minus strand of NZ_DDOP01000079.1, from coordinate 167,852 downwards.
GAACGCGGCGTGCCCGTCGAGCGTGCCGCCCAGCATCACGCTGCCTGCCGCCTGGATCGAAAGCGAGCCCGCGAAACCGATGCCGGCGGATGCGACGTTGACCGTCGCCTGGGGGTCGATGGTCACATTGCCGGTGTTCGACACCAGCTTCACCTTGCCGCCAGGCGAATCCTTGACGACGTCAAGGACCATCACCCGCGAACCGGAGGCATCGATCGATGCACCCGCGCCGAGCGCGACGTCGCCGGCGGTCGCGGTGAGGCTGAGATTGCCGGACCGCGCTTGAATGACCGCGGCATCGAAGATCGACGCAGCCGTGACGGAGAGCGCGCCGCCGATGTTGGAGGCGATGCTCGCGGGCGCAGTGCCTGGACCGGTGACCAGGCTCACGGCGCCGCGGCTGACCAGCGACTGGCTGGCGCCAGCGTTGACCAGTATCACCGGTGCGGACAGCAGCACGCTCGCCGTGCCGGCATCCAGGTTGCCAGCACTGGTGAATGCGATGGCCTGGCCACCGTTCAGAGTGACCTGGCCAAAGCCGCCCAAGCTCTTGGCGCCGACATCCTCGGTGACGGTCCCGCTGGCGTTCAGCGTCAGCGTGCCGCCGGCGCCGGCGATGCCCGTCCCGGTAACGCCGCGGCTGTTGGCGAGATCGATGTTGCCGGCGTTGACGGTGGTGGCGCCGCCCTGGCCGTACAGCCCGGCGCTGTCGAAGGTCAGTGTGCCGATCGGATGACTGGCATCGCCGATCTGAAGCCCGCCGGCATCATACAGATTGATCACCGATGCGCTGCGCAGGCGGACCGAGACCGCGTCGTTGAAGTTCGCCAGCACCGCAGTGTTCAGCACGACGCCGGACGAGCCGCCGCCGACATTGATGACCGAACCGGCGATATCGTAGTTCCTCGCGGTCAGGACGGCGCTCGAGGCCAGCGCGCCGTTGCCGCTGCTGTCCAGCGTAAGGGCGTTGCCGCCGTCGATGACCGCGCCGGCGCCGATGGAGAAGGCGCCCTGCGGCGTCGAGCTGCTCGGCGGCGTGCCCGGTCCGCTGTACTGGCCGGGCACGAAGTACCGCGTCACGTTCACCGCGGTGCCGTTGGAGACGCGCAGCATCGCGCCGTCACCGGTCACGCCCGCGGTGTACCCGGTCAGCTGTCCATTGTTGTACTGCGCGACCGGATTGGCGCCGAAGCTGATGTCACGATCGGTGCCGCCGGGCACCGTGCCGACCGCGCGCACCACGCTGCCGGCATCGACCACCACGCCCCGGCCGCCGCCGCCCAAAGAGACCAGCACAAGCTCGGGGCCCGTGAGCGGATGCGCCGCGTCGGTCAGGATCTCGAGATTGAGTGCGGTGGCTGCGATGTTCTGGACGCCATTGACGACCTGGGCGGTGCCGCCGATCAGCACCGAGGATGCACCGAGGCCGCTGATCTGGTCGGCATCGAGCACAAGGTATTTCGCCGAGCTCGTGCAGCCGGGCGCGCTGCCGCTCAGGCAAGCGTCCGCCGGCACTGCCTTGTCGCCAGCCAGGATCAGGATGTTGCTGCCGCCGATCTGGACCTGGCCGCCGCCACCGACGAGGCCTGGCGCGAGACTGCTGGTGCCGGGTCCGAACAGGTTCTTGCCCGCCAGGTTGAGGGAGTCGATCGCACCGAGCACCAGCACGCCGCCGTCGATCGGCAAGGGCGGCGGAGCTTTGCCCGCGGCGAGTGCCTGGTTGCGGAAGAACGTCGTGCCTGAGGTGATGTCGATGCGCGAATATCTCGACCACACCGCCTGCGACTGTAGCTGGAACGTGGCGGACTGCGACGATTGCGCGCCGGTAAGCGAATTGCCGAGGGTGCCGGTGACATATTGCGAGCCGTCCGGGCTGGTGAAGCTCTTGGCCGCGCCCGGATTGACATTGTTCGCCACCTGCACGACGCGGTAAGCGCCGGGCAATGTCGCATACATGCCCGGCAGCAGCGTATAGGTACCGGCCGGGATGCCGTTGCCGCCGGCGATGGTCACCGACTGGCCCGGGCTGATCGCGTTGGCGTAAGGTACGCTGGCGCCGGACGGCACCGCCGTGCCGGAGTAATAGGGGGTGTCGGCGAAGTTGGGATCGTACGCGGCCACATTCGCCAGATAGCTCGGCACCAGCGCATAGACCTGCCGTCCGTCGGAATAGGTCGGCGTGATCGCGGCGGTTGCCGGGTTCTGCTGGTAGGTCGTGAGCACATTGCGCGTACCGCCCGTGCCCGCCACATATTCGGTGGCATAGATGTCGCCGCCGCCACTGAGGTCGAGCACCGCGCCGGAGCTGGTGGTGACGGTGGTGCCAAACAGGCTGATCGACTTGGCCGGCGGCGCCGTCAGCACCGGCGGCACATTTGCGTTACCGGACGTGCCCCGGTACCAGGTCGTGTCGTCGACGGTGTAGCCATCCGGAATCGCAAGGCCGGCCGCCGAGACGGAGGTCAGGCTGCCCGTCCCCAACGTGACGTTCTTGGTCGGCGCGAACGCGCCTGTAACAAACAAGTTGCCCGCACCTATCAGACCGGAGATGTTCCCGAAACCGGCCGGAACCTGGCTGGCATCCGTAACGCCGAGGACGATGCTGCCGAGCGGTGCCCAAAGCGTGCCGTTCTGCACGATGTTCTGCGCGCTGACGATGATGCCGCCGCCCGCCGACAGCGGTGCCGTGGCAACACCGTTCTGCACGATGGTGATGGTGCTGGAGGAGCCCTGTGTGCCGGTCGACATCAAGACGAAGTCGGTATTGCTGACCGGATAAATCTCGGTCGCCCGCAACGTCAGGTTGCCCGGCACGATCAGAGCGCCGACGAAGGTCGATCGACCGCTGCTGTTACTGCTGCCGATCGCGCCATAGTTGTCGGGCAACAGCCGGATCGCGCTTGTGCTGGTGAAACCTGTATTGACGACGTTGTCGAGCGCGATCGCGCCCTGCAGGTCGATCCACCGAGCCGAGATATTCAGCGTGCCGTCGGCAACCTGCGGGACCGCAAACGTCCCAGGAGTGGTCTTTCCGACAACGCGAACATAGCCCGCATCGAGGTTCACGACCGCGCCGCCGATGCTCGGGATGCTGCCGAGCCCGAAATTATTGCTGGAGTTGCTAAGATCAACGCCTGACGGCAGCAGCCCACTGCTTGCCGGCAGCAGCACGATATTTCCGAAACTTGCATTCAGTGTCAGCGCACCGGGGATCGCTACGTTCATCGAACCCGCGAATGCGATGGTTTGCGTATTCAAGGTGACGGAATCGAAGCCGCTGCCGCTGAGCGTATCAGCGCCGATGAATACACCCGGCGTGAGCGATCCATTCGGGGCCGGCAGATTTGCCCCAACGACTCCAGCGGACTCGATCACGATCGCGGTGGGAAAGTTGTTGGCGTTCCCGATCGTCAAGCTGCCGCCGGACGCCAGCGGCGCGCCGCCAGATGCGTCGACCGTGCCGGCGAAGTAAACCTCGGTACCGAGCAACTGCAGGCTGCCACCATTGCTCCAGGCTGCCTGTCCCACAAGACGCGGCGCCACCCCGCCCTGCGGCAGCTGGATCAGGTTGCTGGCAGCCGAAACCGCCGCGCCCCGCAGATCGAACCGGGCTCCGGGCTCCACCACGACCGGGACGTTGTCCGAAGTCGCGTTCACAAACGTGCTTGCAAGCGTAATGGTGCCACCACCCAGCACCGTGCCGGTGGAATAGGCGACCACCTGAGGATTGGGCACGAAGGTGCCGCTGACATCGAGATCGGCGGTCGCGCCGATCCGGACTCCGTTGCCGGAGATGTTGATGGTACCGGCCGGCGCGACGATGCTGCCGAGGACCGTGGTCGCCGCGAACGTGCCCGTGCCACCGTTTGAAAGCGCGATTGCCGCAGCATTCAAGGTGACGGTCGCCTGCGGATCGGTGACGATGCTGCTCCCGGTGTCAACCAGAATGCCGGTCTGGGAATTCAGGGTCAGACCGACCGGCTGGCGCAATCCGTCCAGCAACTGCCCGACCGATACAAAGCTGCGCACCAACGTCCCAGTCGGGATCTGCATCTCATGGCCGGTGGGCAAGAAATTGGTCTGCCGCAACACCAGCTGCGTGCCGGCCGTGACGGTCGTGCCGCCGTTGATGTCGGACAGCGTGTACTGCGAGAAGGCGCCGGTGAAGAATGAGGGCGGCAGAACCAGCTGGCCGGCCTTGGCGTCCGATACGGCAATGCCGGAAACCGCGACGTCGGCAAGCGCATTGGCCGTTGCACCGGAGAGATATGACGTAACCTGCCCGGCCGTGCCATCGATGACGACCGTCGGCACTTGCAGCGACAGCGTGCCGCCACCGTCAAAGCCGCCTGCGTAGATCGTAGCGCCCAGAATTATGTTGGCTTGATTTGGATGGTTGACACTGCCGTCCGGGTTGGTGCCGTGCGGGACGACGTTAAACGGGTTGGTCCCTTGACCGTTGCCCGCGATCCTGCCGGGAAATCCGCCGAGATAGGTTGTCAAAGTCAAACTGCCGCCCTTGCCGATCGGGAGGCCGTCGGACCCGGTCTTGAGCTTGCCGGTCAAGCCGGCATAGCCTCCGCCGGACAGATCGATGACGCTGCCGGGTGTCAACACGATGCTCTGGGTGACGTCCGTGAAAGCGCCATCTTCCGAACTTGGCCCGTTGCTTGCGGCCACCGTCGCAATGCTCACGCTACCGCCATTGACGTAGGCCGGCCCCTGGAACCGATCCGCGGACAGACCGGTATCGTTGACCCAGAGGCCGTGCACGTCCAGCACCGCGTTGGGCCCGATCACCAGCGCCGGCGTCGGCGGCTGTTGCGGTGGCGTCTTGGCACCATAGGTGAAGCCGGTCAGGCTGATGTTGCCGCCCGGCGCGCTGAGCACACCGTCGATGGTCGACACCCCGTCGAGGGTGATACTTCCGCCAGGTCGAACCACCAGCACTGCATCCGTCGGCATGTTGAGCTGGCTCGCGCCCTTGATCGAGATGGCGTTGAGCGAGGCATTCGACAGTACATCAGAGAACAGCGGGAAGATGCCGTTGGTCAGCGCCGGCATCCAGGTCGACGCATTGGCGAAGCTGAAGGTGCTCAGCCCGTATGGATCCGGCCCTGCGTCCGCCTGCGGCTCGAGCGCCACATTGTACGCGCTGGGGCCACCATTCCCGACGAAACTGACGCCCAGCGAACCGCCGATGGGCATCGGATCGAGGCCTGCGCGCTGGCGCTTGCCGGCGGTGACGTCGGCTACGATATCGCCTTCGAGAATTGGGGCGCTGGCAGTGACGTTGACGGCGCCGGCATTGGCGCCGGCGATGTAGCCGGCCTCATAATACGCGCCGGAGCCTCCGAGCGGGCTGACATAGACCTCGGTGACATTCCAGCGCGGATGGTTGACCACGAAGCCGTTGGCAATCGCCACATAGGAGATGTTCGGATTGGCATTGCCGATGTTGTAGGTGCGCCCGTCGGCGCCGAGCAGCCGCGTGGTGTTGATGATACCGCCGAGATATTGCACGTAGCCGGCCGAGACGTTGATCACGGAGCCCGGCTGCTGGATCACGTTGCCCGCCGACGTGTTGAGGGTGCCGCCCCTGGTGAGGATCTGGTCGATGCTCTGGGGGATCAGCCCGGCATAGCCGGCCGCGGTGAGGATCGGCGAGCCGACCCACTGGAAGCCGTCGGCGCGGGTGCCGCTCAGGCGCAGATCGATGGTCACCGTCTGGCCGATCAGGCCCTGCGCCAACGGCGTGTCCGCCACCTCGGCCGCAGTGATTTTGAAAGTCACCAGGTTGGTCGACATCGGCAAGGTGACGCCGGCGATGCCGGAGAGATCGATGGTGCTGCCCGGTTCGAGCAGGACGGCGTTCGTCGTGCCGCCGCTCCCGGCACTGATGGTGAGCGCCGCGCCCGGCGCCTTGATCAGCGCGCCGCCGAGACCTGCGCCACTACCTTGGACGTCGACATTCCCCTGAGCGCTGATGTTGATCTGCGGCTGCAACACCTGTTGGAAATACGGGGCGGTCGCACCGTTGGTGCCATTCGCCGTGGTGGTTGAATTGACGGTCGAGGTAGGCAGCGTGGTGCTGGCTTCGTCCGGCAGGATGGAGGTCAGGCTCGTCGCCCCCAGCACAACGTTGCCGTCAGTGCCGTTCCCGCAGCCGAGCTGACACAGCGTGCTCAGAGCGATCGAGCCCGTCCGCGTGGTGCTGGTGGTGGCGACGATGGCGCCGAGCTGGCTGATCGATCCGCCCGCAAGCGTGACGGCGCCGTCGTTGGAGACAAGCAGCCCGGTCGTCTCGTTGCGGACAACGCCGCTACCAGCCACCGGAGTGGCCGATCTACCGGTGAGCACCTGCATCGCTGTCTTGACGCCAACCACACTCGCCGTCGGCGTGACCAGGGTCACGGCTCCGCCCGAGGCGAGGATGATCTGGCCGTTCTGGGTGGTGATGCTACCGGCATTGCTGATGCCGCCGTCGGCAAGCAACGCTACATAGCCACCGTTTCCGCTCGAAGTGACCTGCCCGGTGGTATCGATCACGGCGCCGGGCTGGACGACGATCTTGCCATTGTTGCCCTGGTTGAAGACCGCAGCGTTCAGTCCGTTCGTCACTCCGGTAGGCAGCGAACTCTGGAACAGGCCGCCCTGCAAGTAGGCTTTGTAATTGCTCCCGGTCAAGCTGGGGTCCAGATCAAGCGTCGAGGCGATCAGGGTGTTGACGTTGATCTGGCTGGTGCCGCCGAAGATGATGCCGTTCTGGTTGATCAGGTAGACCCTGCCATCGGCCTTGATCGAGCCCAGGATCTGGCTCGGCGAGGCGCCCGCCGCGATCTTGTTGAGCGCGGCCCAGCTGGCGTTGCCACGCTGGTTGAAATTGACAATCGTACCCGTGCCGACGTTGAACGACTGCCAGTTCAACAGCGCCTGCGGCTGGGTCTGGTCGATGTTGACGGTGGACTTGCCGCCGCTCGTGGTTTGGGTCGGCGTGTTGGCGCCGACCCAGGTGGTGACGGGATTGGCGATGCCGGTCGCCTTGAGGCCGCTGTCCGGCACCAGGCCGCCGACGTTGAGGCCGTTCGGGATCGTGCTCGGCGCGCTCGCGGAAACGTTTCGCGCCTGGGTCTGCATTGCCTGCAAGGCCTGGATCGCCCGCGTCGCGCGCATCAACGACTGCTGGCTATTCTGGGCCGCTTGTTGCGCTTGCTGTGCCGCGACCTGCGCCGCGTCCGTCGCCACCTGCGTCGCCGCGGTGTTCACCCCCCACGTGCCAAACGGGCGTGCGCTTGCGGACGAGCTCACCGCGATCGCGACCGAACTCACGCCGGCCAGAAACAGAGTGCGGCGCGAACCGGGACGAGCGCGGGGTAGCGAATTCATGCAGGCCTCTCAATGCAGCAAGTGATACGAATCGAGCATCCACAACAACGCATCGGCCATGCCGGAACTCAGCCTGGCGCGATGCCGACAGATCGACCAGAAGCGCGCAAGGCCATCGGTGCGCCCGCTCGCATCCAAGCGGACGCGCCCGACGAACTCGGGACGCCTCTCCACTCTGTAAGACAGTTTGAGGCGGCCTAACGCGAAGCGCTTCGATGAAGAAATTTTTCAACTATGCGGAGAACCAGAACCGGCGGTCACGGTGAACTGAAAACCCGGCAGTAATTCAAGAGCCTATAGCGAAGCGCGAAACGATGACTCGAATGCCGTTGCGCTCGTCGCTGGCTGCGGAGTCAGCCGCCAGGGGCTGAGACCTTCGGCCGCGGGATCCGGCGTTCCGGCGGCTTTGCGGCCTTTGCCGCCTTTGCAGCACCGTCAAACAGCCCGAAATCGACCGAGCGTTCGCCCTGGGTCAGGACCAGCCGGCGCGGCTCGACCCGCTCGACCTTCCAGCCGCTGACATCGTCGCCGGTGCGCACGCGGATGACCTTGTCGCCGTTGCCGCCAGCGCGGATCGCGGCGCGCCCATCGCCGTTCTCGCTGACGATGCCGAGCACAACCACGCTCGGCGGCGGAGGTGGCGGCGGCGGTGGTTCCTGCCGCGCCACAGCCGCGACCGGCTTCGGCGGCGGCCGTCGCGTCGGCGAGAACAGCGGGTGCTCCGTGGTCGCATTCAGCTGCTGGAGCGGCTGCAACTGCACCGGATTGTTGGCGACAGCCCCGTTGGTCGATGGCGCGTCTGCCGCGTAGGCGAACGGCGCGCACAGCCAAAGCGCGACGGCCATCGACACTTGCATCTGCATTTGCCGCGCGATCGACATGCGCCTGCCGCTCGTTCTGCCGTTCCCAGTTTTGCTGCTTATGGATCTGCTCATGCGCTTCCCTGCGCAGCCCTCGACAGGCCGTCATCAACGCGTGCCACAATCAAACTGCGTCAGGCCCGTGTGCGTTGCAAGCCCTCGTTCGCGCGCAAGGCAAGAAGCTACGCGCGGCAGCCTGTATGCGTCAAATCGGTGAACACGAATCACAACTGCACATTGTCGTCATGCGCGCGGAGCGGAGACTGTTGTTACGCCGACGTCATTGAAGCCGAACACACTCCACACGGCCCGGTGGACGGCATCTTGCCGTTACCGCGGCTTTCCGCCGACACCCGAGACGGTCGAGAAGAAGCACATCGATATCAAAGGCGTGGCGTCATGCGTTCGAGTTGCATCCCTGCCGGCCTCGCGCCGCTGCTGCTCGGCGCCGTGCTCCTGGCCCTGGCGTGCAGCGTCGGGGCGGGGCAGGCGCTGGCCGCGTGCGAGTTGCATTCGCGCGGTGGCACAATTACGCGTGTGGTCCACATCCAGCTCGACAACGTGCATCTGCGTCGCGACAATCCGAATGTGCCGTCCGATCTCGAGCAGATGCCGCATTTGCGGAGTTTCCTGCAGCGCGACGGGATCATCGCCAGCAACCATCAGACCTCGCCGCTGGCGCAAAGGGCGCCCGACACCCTCACGATCCTGACCGGCTTGTTTGGCGACCGAATGGGCGTGCCGATCGGCGACAGCAGCGCCGCGTTCCGTGGCGACGGCAGCATCGGATTTGCCGGCGCATTGGCCTACTGGACCGCCACAGGCAGCGACGGCAAGCCACTGATGCTCGCCGACACCGGCAAGATGGCCCCGGCGCCGTGGGTGCCGTTCACCCGTGCCGGCTGCGATGTCGGCGCATTCGCAGTCACGGGCCTGACGTTACAGCAACTCGGCCCGGATGTGGCGACCGTGCTCGGAGCATCGGATGCACGCGCGGCGGCCGGCGATCCGAAGCAGGCGCGCGCGGATCTGCTCGGCATCGCCATCCACTGCGCCCGCGGCAGCCTGCTATGCGGCAACGTGCATGCGCGGCCTGATCCGCTGCCTGACGAGCCTGGCGGCTACGCCGGCTTCGCTACGCTGTTCGGCGACCGTCATGTGCAGCCGGTGATCTCGCCCAACGGGCCGGTAACGGATCTCGGCGGCGACGTCATCGCCGACGACGCTGGCCATTCAGGCTTCCCCGGTCCGTCCGAGACGACCTCCACGCAGTCGCTCGGCTATGCCGCGGCGATGCTGGAGGCCGGCGTGCCCGTGGTCTATGTGGCAATTGGCGACGCGCACAAACCTCCGGCTGCCGCCGCGCGCCGGCGCTCCTACGGCCCCGGCGAGCGCGATCACGTCGCAAGGCTCGCCGACGACGACGCAGCGTTTAAGGCATTCATCGAACGGCTCGCCGTGAGCGGGATCAACACGGGCAACACGCTGTTCATTGTCGTGCCCACGGGCAACGACCGGTTTTTCGGCGGGCCACCGAGCCCGCCCGCATGCGACGGCCGCACGCAGCCGTGCAGCTATCGCTCGATCGGCGCGATCGACGCCGCCCTCGATCGGTTGCTTGCGACCGAGCGCCGCAACGTGACGGCGTTCGACATCCAAAGTAGTAGCGCCCCGCCCTTCTACATCCACGGCAATCCAGCTTCCACCGATCCACTGACGCGCGTGTTTTCGCAAGATGTCGGCAAGCTCAGCGCACTCAATCCGCTGACCGGCAGGACCGACCGGCTGGCGGCGATGCTCGCCGACCGCGCGCAAATGCAGCTCATGCACATGATCACGGCGAGCCCCGCGCGCACGCCAAACCTGATCATGTTTGGCGATCCCGCCTATATCTACCGAGCGTCGGCAAGCCGCGCCGATTGCGCCGCGCCGCCTGCCTGCATCGCGATCGATTCGGATGTGAGTTGGGTAGGCGGCGACATCCAGCAGGTCCTTGCCGGCAGCTGGTTCGGCATGGCGGGTCCGGGCGTCGCTCAGCTTGGCGAGACGGCGGCAATCCCCTCGCATCATGCCGACCTGCGCCCCACGATGCTCGCGCTCGTGGGCCTGACCGACCGCTACGTCCACGATGGCGTAGTGCTGGTGGACATGCTCGAGAGCAACGCCCTGCCGACCGAACTCGCGAGTGGCCGCGACGCCTACGCGGGCCTGGCTCGCGCCTACAAGAGCCTCAACGATCCGCTCGGTCAGCTCAGCCGCAACAGCCTCGCGCTGGCAACCGGGGCCATTCAGGCCGGCGACACCAGTTATCAGCGTTATCTCGATGCGATCGGGGCGATCACCGACAGACGCGACGCCTTGGCGCGCGAGATCAACGCACAGCTCGACGGCACAGCGTTCGCGCACCGGTCGATCAATGCCGCCTCTGCCCGCGCCCTGGTCGGCCGCGCCGAGGCGCTGATCAACGCGGTCGAGGACCTCGCGGGTAGCAGTCTCGCGCCCGCCGTTCGTCCGTGGAAGGCGGCAAGCGATGCACACTGACACAGAGCCGCCGGCGCCGCGGGCACATCCCCGCGACGCGCGCAGAGGGAGAACATACGTGCAGCTTCCCGAACGATCCCGTCTCCCGCGCGCGGCGTCGCTCACCGTCATGGTTGGCCTGTGGCTCACGATCGGAGGCCTGCTGGGCGGCTGCATGATCGACAAGAGCGTCGATCTGCCGGGCCGTGATCAGGTCACTGATCCGATCCGCGATGCCGATCTGCGCGCGCGCTGGACCGGTCCGCTCGGCGGGACGTCCGGCGCGACGGCTTCGGCGCGTGCGGCACAGCCCATGGTGTTTCCAGGCACGGATCAGAATCCAACACCGGACCAGACGTCGCGCGAAGTCGGCACGACCGCAGCGACGCGCGTGGCGACTGCGGTGGACAGCGATGTCATGGCCGAAGGCAGCGGCGTCGAGCTGAACTTCGACAACGCCGATATCCCGACGGTGGTGAAGTCCGTGATCGGCGACGGCCTCGGATTCAACTACGTCATCGACCCGCGCGTGCAGGGCGTGATCACGTTGGCTTCTGCGCAAAGGATCCCGCGCAAGGACGTGCTGCCGCTCTTCGAGAGCGTGTTGCGCATGATGAATGCCGCAGTGGTGCGGGAGAACAATCTGATCAAGATCGTGCCGCTGCCGGAAGCCGCCGGTGCCGGCGTCGCCGGCTTCGGCGCCGGACAGCCCGGCTACGGCGTTTCGATCGTGCCCTTGCGCTACGTATCCGCTGCGACAATCGCCAAGACCGCGGAGAACTTCCTGTCGCGGCCGGGTGCCGTACGCGTCGACCAGGCGCGCAATGTGCTGTTGATTCAGGGCACCGCCTCCGAGCGCCAGGCCGCGGTCGGCGTGATCGGCGAGCTCGACGTGGAATGGCTGCGCAACCAATCGGTTGGGCTCTATCCGCTGAAATCGACCGCGCCCGAGACCATGATCCGCGAGCTCGACAAGGTGTTCGATACCGCCGAGGGCGGTCAGGGCCAGGGCGTCATCAAGTTCCAGCCGGTGACGCGCATGAACGCAGTGCTGGTGGTGAGCAAGAACAGCAAGATACTGGAACGCGCCACCCAATGGGTGCGGCGGCTCGACCGCTCCGACCCGACCGGCACCACGGTCCGCGTCTACAGCCTGCGCTTCGGCAACGCCCGCAACATTGCCCGTATCCTCAACGAGATGTTCGTCGGCCGCTCTTCCTCGCAAGCGGGCGGCGACAACCAGACCAGCGCCACCGCGCCCGGACAGAACGGAACGACGTCGCGGCTCGATTCGCTCGGCAGCGGCACGTTCAGCAGCAACAACAATAACAACACTCAAGGCACCAGCACCACCACGACGGGTGGCAGTACCGACAGCTCAGGCAATGCGAACAAGACCCAGGTCGGATTCGGCGACCGCAAGGACGACGACCAGGATACGACGGGCCCCAGCCAAGCCAATCTGGGCAGCCTTCCGCGTGGCATCTTCCAGAATGTCCGCATCACCGCGGACAAATCGACCAACGCGATCATGGTCTACTCCAACCAGGAGGATTACGTCGTGATCGAGCGCGCGCTGGAGCAGCTCGACCGGCCGCGGCTGCAAGTCGCCGTCGACGCCATGGTCGCCGAGGTCACGCTGACGAACGCTCTGCAATATGGCGTGCAGGCCTACCTGACCAGCGCCAACGCCGGCGCCGGACAGGACAAGGGATCCGTTGGCCTGTTTGCCGCTGCACAGTCCGCGACGCAAACCGCCCTGCTCTCGCGCGTGCTGCCCGGGTTCAATGCCGTGCTTGGCGCCGAAGCAAATCCCAAGCTGGTCCTGAACGCGCTCTCTACCTTGACGACCGTCAAGGTACTCTCGGCGCCCTCGCTGGTGGTCGCCGACAACGAGCCCGCGATCCTCGAGGTCGGCGATCAGGTGCCGATCTCGACCGGCAGCACCGTCACCGGGCTCAACGTGGTGAGCAGCATCAGCCGGCAGAACACCGGCATCATCCTGAAGGTCCTGCCGCACGTGCATCCGAACGGCTCGATCGAGCTCGAGATCGAGCAGGAAGTCTCCAACGTCGTCAATCCCGCCGGCGCGAGTGCCCAGAACCTGACGCCCACCATCTCGCAGCGGCGCATCCACTCGACGATTGCCACCAGCAGCGGCCAGACCGCGTTGCTCGGCGGCCTGATCAAGGAGGACGACGAGCGCACGGTGGCGGGACTGCCGGGCCTCAACGAGATCAAGTATCTGGGCGACCTGCTCAGCCAGAAGAACGACAGCAAGACCCGCTCGGAGATCATCGTCTTCGTCACCACCAAGATCGTGCGTAATCCGCACGACGCCCAGGTGGTTGCGGAGGAATTCCGCGAGCGCCTCGACAGCATGCGGCGCGCCCCCTCCGGCTTCGGCACGGTGCCCGCGGCACCGGCACCGGTCGCGCGCAAGTGAGGTGAAGATTGAAATCGCCGGTCGCGATGCTGTCATCCATGCTGACGCTGCTCGGAGCGGCGCTCGTCGGCACGGCCGCGGCGGCCGCCGAGCTGAGCATCGTGACCCTGAAGGACGACGTCACCATTCTTACGCTCGGCGGCGACGTCGCTGCGGGCGATACGGAGGCCGCCGAAGCGCTGATCAAGACCGCCAACGACGGCGACCGGCTGATCTCGGCAGTGCGGCTCGACTCGCCGGGCGGCAGCCTCGCCGAGGCAGTCAAGCTGGCCGGCCTGATCCGCAGGGCGAAGCTGCCGACCATGGTCGCGGCCGGATCGCGCTGTGCCTCCGCCTGCTTCATCGTGTTCGCCGCGGGAAACGAGAAATTCGCCAGCTACGACGCCGCAATCGGCGTCCACGGCGTATCGGACAAGTTCGGTCATGAAACCGCGCAAACCGAAGAGGCGACCATCGCGATGGCTCGTTTCGCGAGCGGTTTCGGCGTGCCGCCACGCATCATCGGCCAGATGGTGACGACACATGCCCACGAGATCGCATGGCTGACGCCCGACGATCTACGCGCCATGGGCACGATCATGACCGATCGACCCGCCCATCGCCCGCCTGCGGCATCGCCCGACGAGCGGTGGCTCTCCGGGCTCGACGTTCAACCGGACGACCGGGCAACGACCCGGCAGTCCCGGGAACGAAACGCTCAGCCCCGAGCGCGATGAAGCGAGATTGACGCATCATCATGAGGGTTTTCGGCAAGTCACTTCCCGCTTTGTCGATCGGGCCCTAGGTCAGCATCGAGATGATCGACTGAAGCTGATTGGATGCCGAGGTCACCAGTCCGTCGAACGACGTCTGGCCATGCGCCGCGGCGTGCAGGATGTATTCGGCAACCGCCGCCTTGAGACCGAACACCGATTGATCGGCCGGGACGCTTGCCATGACCGCTTCCAACGCATCGCGCATCGTCTGGATCAGTTCGGAGCTATACTTCATGGCTGCCCTCCGCACCGTCAGAATAGGCCGGGTGCGCGAACTGGCCACTCACAAGCCCGCGATTCCAGATTGCCATTTCTTAATCGATTCACGCGCAAGTGACCCAGCCAGACATCAGATCGTAATGCGATTCCATGGATCGCATCATGACCTAGAGATCCTTCTCGGCAAGCTTGCGGAAATCGTCGGGCACCGAGCGTGCGGCTTCCAGCGTCGCCGAGCCATATCCGATCGCGTCCCAGCCGAAGCGATCGCGGATCTTGTCGATCGCGCAATCGGCCGCCCAGCGGGCGATCCCCGGCGGGCTTCCAGGGCGAAGTGGCGCATCCTCTAGTCCGAGCGGCAGCTCCAGCGCGAGGTCCCAGTGCTCCTCGAGATGCGACACCGAGATGGCGAGCAGCGAGATGATCTTCTCACCCGGATGATCCGCGAGCGCAGCACGCACCAAATTCTCGGCGAGCCGGGCGATGATCACCGTCGTGAACACCGGCGCATCGAGCGTCATCGAGCGTGTCACCGACTTCAGGTCTGCGAAGCGAACGCGGACCGTCACGGTACGTCCCGGTCGGGATTTCGCGCGCAGCCGCGTGGCGACGCGGTCGGCGAGATGAAGCAGCGTCGGCCGAATGATCCGTTCGGTCGCGGGCTTGCGGCCGAGCGCCGATTGCGCACCGGCTGATCGCGCCCGCCGATGCGGCTTGAGTTGTCGTGGATCACGGTTCCAGGCCAGCGCCGCGAGTTTCTCGCCCGCCGCCGGGCCGAGCAGCCGCGTCAACGACCGCTCGGACAATCTTGCGAGCTGACCGATCGTCGAGACCCCGATCGCGTCCAGCCGCGTCCTGGTCACCGGTCCCACGCCCCACATCAGCTCGACCGGCAGATCGTGGAGGAATCTCAGCTCGGCGTCGGGATCAACCACGACCAACCCGTCGGGCTTGGCGACCTGCGACGCGATCTTTGCCAGATGCTTGGTGCGCGCGACGCCCACCGAGATCGGAAGACCGAGTTCGTTGCGCACCCGGCGCCGGATCTTCGCGGCGATGTCGGCGGGCGATCCGAACAGATGGGTACAGCCGGCCACGTCCGCGAACGCCTCGTCGATCGAGATGCGCTCGACCAGCGGCGTAAAATCGCCGACCACCGCAATCGCCGCATCGCCGAGTCGCTGGTAGTCGCTGAAATGGCCGCCGACAAAAATCAGTTGCGGACACAACTCGCGCGCCTGCCGTCCCGACATGCCGCCGTGAACGCCGAACGCCTTGGCTTCATAGGATGCCGCAAGCACCACCCCGCCACCGACGGCGATCGGCTTGCCCCGCAGCGACGGCTCGAGCAGCTGCTCGACCGATGCATAGAAGGCGTCCAGGTCGGCGTGGAGGATGGTGGCTGCGTCTGCCATCGCGATCCGTTCATCCCCGACGTGGTCAACGCGCTCGTCTTCACCTAGAACAAAATAAGAACACAGCAATCGCCGGTCAACCCGAAATTTGCCGTGGGGCTCCGAATGATGTCCCCGTTAACCACCACGGCTGCCCGGGTGTTTTGATAGGCAGGCTTCTTCGGGTAGATATCTGGAATGACCGATCACGCCCACCAGGTGGACTTCCAGGCCTCGGCCTCGCTTTACAAATGGCCTTCGCTCAACAACGCCAGGCGCGAGGACCGCATCCCCTACATGGTTGTCAGCACAACGCTCGACCAATGCATCCGGGATTTGATGGCGAAGCCTGAGAAGAC
Organism: Bradyrhizobium sp. UBA2491; assembly: GCF_002341725.1. Classification (NCBI taxonomy): domain Bacteria; kingdom Pseudomonadati; phylum Pseudomonadota; class Alphaproteobacteria; order Hyphomicrobiales; family Nitrobacteraceae; genus Bradyrhizobium; species Bradyrhizobium sp. UBA2491. Next base: position 151,913 of record NZ_DDOP01000079.1, on the reverse strand, counting down.
GCGACACCTCTACGAGATCCGCACCACGGCGCAACCGCCCCTCGTCCCCGACGTGCTGTCGCCCGAGCACGTGATCGAACTCGCCAGGCTTCGCGAATATCTCTGAGACGTGCTGCTAGACCGCGCGGTTCTGCGTCGGGGAGCGGCCGCCGCCGTCGGCGACCAGCACCGCGCCCGTCACGAACGACGCCTCGTCGGAAGCCAGGAACAAGCAGCACGCCGCGATCTCGGCGGGCTCCGCCATCCGGCCCAGCGCGATCCGCCGTTCGACGCTGTGAAACTCGACGTCCGGCGTGGTGCCATTCTGGTCCGCGAGCAATTGCATCTCATAGGCGCTCATCGGCGTCCGCACCCAGCCCGGAGCCACGGCATTGGCGCGGATGCCGTCGGCGCCGTGCGCGTAGGCCAGCGAGCGCGTATAGGCGACCACCGCCGCCTTGCTGGCGGCATAGCTTGCGCTGTCCGGGCTGGCATTGAACGCGGCCACCGAGGCGACGTTGACGATCGCGCCGCCGCGCTGCTTGAGCAGCGGCAGCGATGCGCGGCAGACCCGCATCGTGCCGGTGAGGTTGACATCGAGTGTCCTGGCCCAGACCTCGTCGGAGACGCTTGCGGGCTGGTCCGGCACGATCAGGCCGGCAGCGTTGACGACGATGTCGAGCCACGCGCCGCAGGCGGCGACCGCCTTGGCAACATCGTCCGCGCGCGTAACGTCGCCACGCACCGCCTGCCCGCCGCACGCGGCCGCCGCGGCGTCGAGCTCGGCGTCACCGAGGCCAAACAGCACGACGCGCGCGCCGCTCAACGCCAGCAATGCCGCCGTGGCCCGCCCGATCCCGGTGGCTGCGCCCGTCACCAGCGCCGTCTTTCCATCCAGCCGCGGCATCAGATCACGATCCTGAGCAGCGGCAACCGGTCATCACAAGCGATCGTGCTCATCTACAGTCCCCACTGCCGTTCGACGGCAAACCCGGTCTCCGGCAGTGTCGAGCCGCCGTCGACGACGATGGTTTGCCCGGTGACGTATCTGGCCTCAACGGAGGCGAGATAGAGCATCGCGCAGGCGATGTCGTCGGCGCTGCCCATCCGCCCCATCGGAATGAAGCGTTCGAGCTTCGCCTTGTTCTCCGGCGCGCTCATGGTGCCGCGGCCGGGCTTCTCGATGAAGCCGGCCTCGACGCCGTTGACCGTGATGCCGTCGCGCGCCAGCTCGAACGCCGCGCCGCGGATGAATGCGTTGACGCCGGCCTTCGCCGCCGAGTAATGCGCGCCACCGCCCATCGCGACGCGCGCGGACACCGAGGAAGTCACGAGAACACGACCAAAGCCGATGGCGCGCATATGCGGAATTGCCGCCTGCGCGAGCCAGATGCTGGCGGTCAGATTCAGCGTCAGCGTCTCGTCGAGCTTCGCTTCGTCGAGCTCGTCGAGCGACGCCCATGGACAGCCGCCGGCATTGTGCACGACGATATCGAGCCGACCGTGTTGGGCAGCGACGCCGTCGATCATCGCCCGCAAGTCCTCCCGATCGAGCTTGTCGAACGGAACGCAATGCGCAGCAAGCCCATCCGCCACCAACTCGCGCGCCAGCGCCTCGGCCACGTCAGGCGTCCGGTTGGCGACCGCCACGGTGGCGCCGGCTTGCGCGAGCCGCGTCACGATGGCGGCGCCGATCCCCCTGCCACCGCCGGTAACGATGGCGACGCGACCTGCAAGATTGAACGGCGACGCCCGCATCAGATGGCTCCCGCGCCTCGCACCAGGTCGATGAACCGCCCGAACACCGCGGTGTGCTGGTCGACGTCCCGCGCCGACGTCGCCGGACACATCAGCAGCATGGTGTGGAACGGCGTCACCAGAATGCCCTCGTTCATGTAGAACGCATGCAGCAGGGTTTCGAGATCGGGCTGCCTGCCGGCGATGACGTCGGCGCCGCTGCGCGGCGGATGCGGCATGAACATGATCTCGGCGCGCGCGCCGATCTGCGTGACGTGCCATGGCAGACCGGCGGTCTCGATCAGGTGGCGCGCTTCCTGCGCGAGCCAGGTCGCGGCCCCGATCATCCGCTCGTAATTCGCCGAGCTCAGTACCTTCTCCAGCACCGCGCGCATGGTCGCGACCGTCAATGCGTTGCCGGCGAGCGTGCCGCCGAATCCGAGATGCGCGGACTGCCGCTCGCGCGGATTGACGTAGGGGACCTGTTTCCAGAGTCGCTCGGCGATCTCCTGGCTCAGACCGAACACGCCGGCGGGAATGCCACCCGCGATCGCCTTGCCGGCAACAAAAATGTCGGGCTCGAGCCCATGGCTTGCGGTGTAGCCGCCGGGTCCGCAGGACAGCGTATGGGTTTCGTCGATGATCAGGATGGTGCCGGCGCGGCGCGTCAGCTCGCGCAAGGTCTCGTGAAAACCTTCAGCGACCGGGATCATGCCGAAATTGGTCATCAGCGGCTCGGTCAGCACGCAGGCGACATCGCCCTGCGCCAGCGCTGCTGCCAGTGCCGCGACATCGTTGAACTCGACCACCCGGCTGACGGCATCATGATCGATGCCGTTGGGATGGATCATATTGCGCAGGCCGACCCTGCCGTCGCGGATCTCGACATGCGCCTCCTCGACGCCGCCATGATAGCAGCCGGAGAACACCAGTACCTTGCGGCGGCCGGTGATCATGCGCGAGATGCGGATCGCGGCGCGGTTGGCGTCGGTCGCCGACGTCGTCAGGGTCCAGTATTTCGGACCGAAGCGGCGCGACAGCTCGGCGCCGACCCAGAGACTGTCCTCGGTCGGCAGCATCATGGTCGTGCCACGCCTGAGCTGATCGAGCGCTGCCTCCGTCACCGCCTCGGGCGCGTGCCCACACATGCCGCCGGTGTCGCCGAGGCAAAAATCGATATAGTCGCGCCCGTCGATGTCCCTGATATGCGCCCCTTGCGCTTCCTCGGCATAAATCGGGAAGCCGCCCGCCCAGCGCCGCATCCAGTGCGATGGGCCGCCATAGAGGAAATGCTGCCGGCCTTCCTGCCATGCCGCGGCCGATCGCGGATGCAGCGCGCGAAAGCGTTCCTGCTCGGCATCGAGCAAACGGTTCAGAACGCCGGCGCGTTCAGTGGTTGCAGATGTCATAGCGCGATCCAGGCGGTCTTGAGGTCGGTATAGGCGTCGAGGGCGTGGAGCGACTTGTCGCGTCCGAAGCCGGATTGCTTGAAACCGCCGAGCGGCACCGTGATGTCGGCGCCGCCATAGGCGTTGACGTGAACGACGCCGGCCCTCACCGCGCGCACCATGCGATGCGCCGTCGACAGCGCGCCGGTCCACACCGCCGACGCAAGCCCATAGGGCGTCGCATTGGCCAGTGCGACGGCCTCTTCCTCGCTCTCGAACCGTGTGACCGACAGCACCGGCCCGAACACCTCCTCGCGCCACACCTCCATCGCCGGCGTCACCTCGGCGAGGATCGCGGGCGCCATGAAGTTTCCGCCGCTGTCGACGCGGATCTGCTCGCCGCCGATCAGCCGCTTCGCACCCTGCGCTTCTGCGCGGGCGACGGCGTCGAGGTTCTTGCGCAGCTGTACCTTGCTGGCGACGGCGCCGATATCGGACGTCAGATCGAGCGGATCTCCGACGCGGAGCCCGGCGGTGGCGTCGAGCAGCTCGGCCATGAAGCGGTCATAGATCGCCGACTGCACCAGCAGCCGCGAGCCGGCGACGCAGACCTGGCCCGAGTTGCGGAAGATGCCGTTGGCCGAGACCTTGGCCGCCTGCTTGATATCAGGCACGTCGGCGAACACGATGTTGGGCGACTTGCCGCCGAGCTCGAGATGGACGCGCTTCAGGTTCGAGCGCGCCGAACATTCCAGCAGCCGGCGGCCGACCGCGCCCGAGCCGGTGAAGGCCAGCACATCGACATCCATGTGCAGCGCCAGCGCTTCGCCGGCCGATGCGCCACGACCGGTGACGACGTTGAACACGCCGTCCGGCAACCCCGCCTCCGCCGCCAGCTCGGCAAGCCGCAGCAGCGTCAGCGAGGCAAGCTCCGGCGGCTTGACCACGACCGAATTTCCGGCGGCGAGCGCGGGGCCGATCTTCCACGCTCCGATCATCAGCGGGAAATTCCACGGCACGATCACGCCGACCACGCCGAGCGGTTCGCGATGCACGAGGCCGAGCACGTCGCCCGCGGTGGGCGCGATCTCGCCATAGACCTTGTCGATCGCCTCGGCGTAGTAGCGGATGCTGCCGGCCGCCGACAACGGTTCGGCCTTGTAGGCCATGCCGATCTCGGTGCCATTGTCGCGCACGCCAAGCACTGCGATCTCGAGCGCGTGCTGCTCGATCAGATCGGCGAACCGCAGCAGGACTTTCTTGCGCTGCGCCGGCGCGGCACGCGACCAGCCGCCCTGCTCGAACGCATCCCGGGCACGCTTCACCGCGCGGTCGATATCGCCGGCATTGCCGTCGGCGATCGTGGTCAGCAGCCGGCCGTCGATCGGCGACACCACGTCGATCCGCGCCTCGCCGAGCGCCGGCACCGCTCGGCCGCCGACAAAGAGTTGCTGGGCCGGAATGGCGGCCGACCGCAATCGATCGATCTGGGCTTGCTGCATGCGACTCGTTGTGTGCTGGCGGAGCAGCCCCCTCGGCGGGCGTGCTTACATGGTGCAATCCTCGCCAAATCAAGGCGTTGCCAGCAATCAACCGATAGGTGGATGTCACCACCGGGCCCATCCACATAGCGTGATCCCACGATGGCCGAGCGCTCCGTCTGCGCTGTGCAAACCGGTTGTCACCATCCCTTACGCCCGCCGGCGAGCCGAAGGTCATGCCCGAGATGACGCAGCCCCGCATTCTCCTGATCGGAACCGGCGACACCAAGGCCGACGAATTGCTGTTCATGAGCGAGTGCATCGCCCGTGCCGGCGGCAACACCATCATGATGGACATCAGCGTGCTCGGCGACCCGCCTTACCAGCCCGAGCACGACAAGCGCGCGGTCGCGGCCGCCGCCGAGACCACGATCGAAGCGATCGCATCGAGCGGCGACGAGAACTCCGCGATGTCCCTGATGGCGATCGGCGCCGCAAATCTCGCGCGCGAACTCGCGGCACAAGATGCCATCGACGGCGTGATCGCGATCGGCGGCACGATGGGCACCGACCTTGCGCTCGATGTCGCGCAAGCGCTACCGCTCGGCCTGCCGAAGCTGATCGTCTCGACGGTTGCATTCTCGCATCTGATCCCGCCCGAGCGCGTCGCCGCCGATCTGATGATGATCCTGTGGGCCGGCGGTCTCTATGGCCTCAACGGTACCTGCACCGCGGTGCTGTCGCAAGCCTGCGGCGCGATCGTCGGCGCGGCAAGGAGCGCGATCAAGCCGCGCAAGGACCGCCCGGTGGTTGCGATCACCTCGCTCGGCAAGAGCTGCCTGCGCTACATGGTCGAGCTCAAACCGCAGCTCGAGCGGCGCGGTTACGAAGTGGTCGTCTTCCACACCACCGGCATGGGCGGCCGCGCGATGGAATCGATCGCAGCTCAGCGCGGTTTCGCCGCGGTGCTGGATCTCAGTCTCCAGGAAGTCGCCAATCAGCTCACCGGCTCGGTGGTCAATTCCGGCGCTGATCGGTTGGAGAATGCCGGCCGGGCCGGCATTCCGCAGATCGTCGCCCCCGGCGCGGTCGACATGGTGGACTTCCCGGCATGGCTCGGGGTCCCGAGGGAGCTGTCGGATCGTCCGTTCCACGCGCATAACCGGCTGCTCGCCTCGGCCACGTCCGGGGCGGCCGATCGCCGCCGGATCGCGGGCGCGATTGCCGAAAAATTATCGCGCGCCAGCGCACCGGTTGCCTTCGTGCTGCCGGCCGGCGGCATCCAGCAATGGGACCGCGACGGCGAGGCGCTGCACGATCCCGACGCCCTCGCCGCCTTTGTCGACGCCATGCGGTCGGCGATCCGGGCGCCGGTCGAACTGCACGAGATCAAGGACCACATCAACAGTACGGCGTTCAACGAGACGGTGCTCGCGATCTTCGACCGATGGGTCGCGGCCGGCATCGTCCCGGCCGGCCGCGCTACGGTGGCCGCATGACGCGGCCGCTTGCCCAGGCCCTGGTACTCGATTTCGGCGGCGTCATCTCGAAGACCCTGTTCGAGACCCATGACCTGACCGAGCATGCGCTCGGGCTCGCGCCGTGCACGCTGAAATGGCTCGGCCCGTTCGCGCCCGACAGCGATCCGCTGTGGACGTCCATGCAGCGCGGCGAGATTTCGGAGCGCGACTATTGGCTGACCCGCAGCCGCGAGGTCGGGCGGATGGTCGGCGAAGACTGGCGCGACATGGAAACCTTCGTGAAGCGTGCGCGCGGCGCCGATCCCGAAACCGTGATCCGTCCCGAGGCGGCACGCGCGATCAATCTCGCCGCCGACGCCGGGTTCCGGCTCGCCATTCTGTCGAACGAGCTCGACCTGTTCTACGGTGCCGATTTCCGGTCCCGGCTTCCGATCCTCAAGCGTTTCGATACCATCGTCGACGCGACCCATACCGGGATTCTGAAACCCCACCCCCGTGCCTATCAAAGCGTGCTGGACGAACTGGCGCTGGAGGCGGACAATTGCGTGTTCGTCGACGACCAGCGCCGCAACATCACCGGCGCCGTTGCGTGCAACATGCGCACGGTGCTGTTTGACGTACGCAGCCCGGCCGCGTCCTACAGCGAGGCGCTGCGGCATTTCGGGCTGCAATTCGAGTAAGGCGTTTTTCGAGCGAATGGGTGAGAATCTGGAGCCCCGTTTCGATTCCGTCGGAACGAACAGGCCCTAGCCGGACAGAGAGCGATCATGCGCGACAGAAACTTCCTGGTTGAGAACAACGCCAAGCCGATCTGGCATCCGATGGCCCATCCCGCCGAGATGCGGGCGCAACCGCCACGGATCGTGATGAAGGGCGAAGGCGTCGAAGTCACCGATATCGACGGCAAGACCGTGATCGATGCGGTGGGCGGCCTGTGGAACGTCAACCTCGGCTACAGCTGCGATCCGATCAAGCGGGCAATCAACGAGCAGCTCAGTGCGCTGCCATACTATTCGGGCTTCCGCGGCACCTCGAGCGGTCCCGCGATCGAGCTCGCCTACGAGCTCACCGAATGGTTCAAGCCCGAGGGCATGGTGCGCGCCTTCTTTACGTCAGGTGGATCGGACTCGGTCGAGACCGCGCTGCGGCTCGCGCGGCAGTACTGGAAGATCAAGGGCCAGGCCGACCGCACCAAATTCCTGGCATTGAAGAAGGGCTATCACGGCACCCATTTCGGCGGCGCGTCCGTCAACGGCAACGCCAATTTCCGCCGCAACTATGAGCCGATGCTGCCGGGTGTCTTCCATATCCCGGCGCCGTCGACCTATCGCAATCCGTTCAACGAGAGCGATCCGGCAAAGCTCGCGCAGCTTTGCGCGGCAGCGATGGAGGAGGAGATCGCGTTCCAGGGCGGCGACACCATCGCGGCCTTCATCATGGAGCCGGTGCTCGGCGCCGGCGGCGTGATCGTGCCGCCGGACAACTTCATGAAGCTGGCACGCGAGATCTGCGATCGTCACGGCATCCTGATGATCGCGGACGAGGTCGTCACCGGCTTCGGGCGCACCGGCGCATGGTCGGGCTCGCGGCTGTGGGGCGTGAAGCCCGACATGATGACGATGGCCAAGGCGATCACCTCGGGCTACTTCCCGCTCGGCGCGACGCTGATCGGTGAAGCCGTCGCCGAGGCCTTCGAGGCCGACACCACGACCTTCGGCTCGATCGGCCATGGCTACACCTATTCGGGCCATCCGGTCGGCTGTGCTGCCGGCATCGCGGCGCTCGCCGAGACGCGCCGCCTCAAGCTGGACGAGAATGCCGCCGCGCGCGGCAAGGACCTCGCGCAGGCGCTGGCCGCGCTCAAAGCCAAGCACGCCCTCGTCGGCGACGTCAGGGGCAAGGGCCTGATGGCCGCGCTCGAGCTGGTTGCGGATCGCGACAGCAAGAAGCCGGCCGACAAGAAGACGATGGCGAAGGTCGCGGACAGCGCCTACGAGGCCGGCGTGATGCTGCGCGTTTCCGGCAACAACCTGATCCTGTCCCCGCCCCTGATCCTCACCGCGGCCGACGTCAAGCGGATCGCGGCAGGTATCGACGCCGGTCTGTCAGCGGCCGGCTGACAGCGCGCTCACGCACGCCATGGCGCGCTCGAACGGTGCGCCATCCACCCTGTCGCGGTCGAGGCAATCGGCCAGCGATGCCGCCGACATCCGCTGATCGGTGCAGAAGATCCGCATGAAGTCGGCCGCCAGCGCGACCTTGCGCGGCGCGGATTGGCGCGCCCAATCGCTGCTGCTCAGATAGAGCAAGGACGCATCGTCGGCGCTGCTTTCAGCGGTCGCGCCGCGCGCCGCCGGCTGCGTTGCCAACACCGCCAGCGCCGCAACAGTGACCACGCGGAAGCGCCGCGTCATTTGGCTGCCTTGGCATCGACCGCCGGCGGCACGTCGAGCGCCGGATTGCGATCGAAGAAGTTGAACGGGCGCAGCCGGAAGCCGTGCCACAGGCCGGGCATCACCGGCCAATCCTCGGCACGCGGCACGTGGCGGAAGCCCACCGTGTACCACAGCACGAGGTCGCGATCCTCGATCGGCCGCTTCGCCGCGGTCCATTTCGGCAGGCCATCGACCTCGGCATTTTCGTTGGGGTACTGGCCCGCAGCGTAGCGTTCGTCCCTGGCGTAGGCCGAGGTCCACAGCGTGTAGGCGCTGAAGCCGGCGCGCAACTGGATCGGATCATCCTTGGCAAGCAACGAGACGTCGGAGTGGCCGGGCATCAGCTGATAGCTGGTGCGGTAGCCCTGCTTGTTGGTCTTGGCGGTGCTCTCGATCCTGAATTGCGCCGCGTTCAGCGGCAGCGTGATCGGCCCTTCGGTCGCGACCGGCCTGGTCTCGACCTGCCACAGGCTCTTGCGCTGGCCTTCGTCGAGCCGGCGGACGCTGAAGCGATCCTCGACCAGCCGGTTCGAGGTGCCGTCGACATCCATGTCGATCCGGAACGTCATGTAGTGATCGTGGTTGACCGCCAGCAGCCGCTCGTCCACCAGCGTGCCATAGGCGGTATCCTGCTTGGCGGTCGGATCGCTCAGGGTCCGGCTCGCGACGCCCTTGGTCGCATCGATGCCGTAGGCGCCCAGCCGCACATCGATATTGCCGGCACGGTCGAACACATAGTCGACCAGATAGTCGTAATTGCCGACCACCGGCGCCATCCGCACCACCAGTTCGTTGTTCGGCCGCACCTCGGCGGTGTTGTTGAGCAATTCGCTGTGGCGCCAGATCGGATCACCGGTCGGACGCTCGAAGATGCAGACCGCACCCTTGGACACGACCGGATTGCCCTTGGTGTCCGAGATCGTGAGATCGAGGAAGTGCGCGCCTTCGGGACAATCCGCGCCGGGCTGCAATTCGCTGGAGAGCACGCCGAAACCGTATTCGCCGATATCCATATAGGCGCGGAACGACCAGGTCTGCGCTGGATCCATGTAGGGCACGAACATCTCGCTCGCCGACATCTGGTAGGCGATGTCGCGCAGCGTGCCGTGATCGTCGTAGCGGATCAGCGACAGCACGGCGCCGACACGCGGCTCGAGGCGGACGTGGAACGACCAATTGTCCCAGTGCACCTGGCCGCTCTCGACATGCACGTTGCTGCCTTGCGGCGCCGTGATCTCGATCGGTTTCGGCAGCTTGCGGTATTTGCCGGAGTCGGCATAAGCGTGCGATGGGGTCTGGGCCGGCGGTGGCACCACGCCGAGATCGGTCACCGACAGCACGGTCTTGCTCTTGAGATCGACCTGGGCGACCAGATTCTCGATCGGCTTGCCCCAGAGATTGTTGCCCGCACCCGTCGTGTCGACGCAGGGGACATTGAGCAGGCGGCGGCCCTTCAGGGCGGGATCGGTCACCGGCCCGACCGTCAGCGGCAGGCACAACACATTCTTGAAGTCGGTGATGCCGCGCTTGGCCATCGCGGCGATCCAGCGCGGGTCCTGCTTCGGCAGGTCGCCGGACGACATCAGTTCGTCGATCGTCAGCGCCGCTTCATGATCCTGGACCTCGTCCCAGCCGAGCAGGCGCCGCGCCGCGAGATCGATATGCGCCTCGTAGAGATGGCCGCCGTGCAGCAGCGTCGCGATCGCCCGCCGCATGAACGGCTGTCCCGGCCGCCATGCCCGCACCTCGTCCTTGGGATCCTCGTCGAGCGCCATCGAGACGACCCGCGTGGCGTCGTCGAACTTGCCGGCCCCACGCAGGACGTCGGTGACCGAGCGGATCTCATCCGTGGTCAGCCCGTCCATCGGGTGCATCGCGGCGACCTGTGGCCACATCCTGCGCTCGGCCTGCGACGGCTGCGGCAAAGCGAGCGTTGCGACGGCCGCACCGGCCAGGGCCCATCGACCGACCCGGGATAACAGAGCCATTGCGCCCTCTCCTCAAAACTGGAGTCGTCAGAATACAGGCAATGGTGACGGCGTGAAGGCCCGCCTCACCCGGTAACCCGTTCCGACGCGCCGGGCAGGATCGTGGCCGTGACCGGGCGTGGCGGCGTCCGGTGCACATCGAGCAGCCGCAGACCCATGCGGTCGCGCAAGGCCGGCCAGATGCCGCGCGGCGCCACCATCATCACGACCACCGCGATGATGCCGAGCCCGACCAGATACCAGCCGCCGGACAGGCCGAGCGGCCCGGTCATCAATTCGCGCAGGCCGAAGAAGATGATGACCCCGAGGATCGGGCCTTCAAGCGTGCCGATGCCGCCGATGATCACGATGAACATCATGTAGACCGACCAGTTGACGTCGAAGGCAGCGAGCGGCGCGATGAACAGATTGCCCATGAAGCTGAGCGCGCCGGCGAGCCCGCATCCCGCCGCCGAAAGCACGAAGGCGATGAAGCGGTTGTGCCGCACGTCGACCCCGACGCTCATCGCGGCAAGATCATTGTCGCGCACGCTCATCAGCCCGAGCCCGAAGCTCGAGGTCATCATCTTGTACAGCGCCGCGATCGTGATCAGCGTCAGGCTGCCGGCGAGCCAGAACATCGTGGGCTCGAACCAGTCGAAATCGATCAGCTTGCTGGTGGCGAGCGGCACGCCCGAGGTGCCGCCGACCGCCTGCGACTTCATCGTGAACGCGCCGATGATCTCGGCGAACACCCACATCGCGATCGAGAAATAGGCGTCGCGCAGTCGAAACAGCGGAAAGGCGATGATCGCCGCAACCGCCGCCGCGACCAGCGGCGCCACCGGCAGCACCCAGATCGGCGTGACCTCGAGCCATCCCGAGGTCAGGAACAGCGCATAGGCGCCGAAGGCGATGAACACCTGGTGGCCGAGCGAGACCAGCCCGGCATAGCCCGCCAGCAGGTTCCACATCTGCGCCATGGTCAGCAGCAGCAGGCATTCGGTTGCGAGCCGCAGGACGCCTTCGTTCAGCGCGAACGGCGCGCCTGCGATCACCGCAACGAGAACGATCGCGCTCGCCAGCAGAATTGTTCGTCTCGGCATCGGCGTCACACCTTGCTCGACACGAGGCCGGACGGACGGATCAACAGCATGATGAAGAACAACAGATGTGCATAGAGCAGCCCGGCATTGGGATCGATCTTCAGCCCGATCAGTTGCGCCATGCCGAGCGCGATACCGCCGAGCAGCGCACCCCAGAACGAGCCGAGCCCGCCGAGCACCACGACCTCGAACGCGATCAATAGCCGCTCGGCACCCGAGAACGGGGTGAAGCTCGAGCGCACCGCGAGCAGGACGCCGCCGATCGCACCGAGCGCCAGCGACAGACCCATGACATAGTTATAGACCCGATCGGGCTTGACGCCGGACAGACGGACGATGTCGCGGCGGTCGGCGGTGGCGCGCACGATGCGGCCGAACTCGGTGTGGCGCAGCACCAGCTGCAACGCCACGAACAACAGCGCCGCCAACACCAGCGTCAGCAGCGGCATGATGCCGATGTTGAGACCGCCGATCTCGAGGCTGGCGCGCGACAGCTCGCCGACTTGCAAGCTACGCACGTCGGCGCCGAACACCTCGACCATCACGTTGCGCAGGATCACCGAGACGCCGAAGGTCAACAGCAAGGGCGACAGCGGATCGGGCGACGTCACCACCCGGTTGACGATGACGGCCTGGTAAAGCCAGCCGACCGCAAAGGACAGCGCGAGCACCGGGATCAGCATCAGCAGCGGCGGCACCGCCGGAAACAGATTGGCCAGCAGCACCGCGCAGAACGCGCTCAGCACCATGAATTCGCCGTGTGCGATGTTGACGACGCGCATCACGCCGAACACCAGCGCGAGTCCGATGCCGAGCAGCGCGTAAAGCCCGCCCAGCAGGGCGCCGTTGATCAATGTCTCAACCCAGATCATGTTCGTTGCCAACCTTGGCTAGTTTCTTGGCTAGTTTCCGAAATAGGCGTGCGTCAGCTGCTCCGGCTGCAACCCTTGCGCCGGGCCGGTCAACGACACCCGCCCCTTCAACAGGCAATAAATCCGCTCGGAGGTCGCAAGCGCGCGCTTGACGTCCTGCTCGACCAGCACGACGGCGGTGCCCTCGCGGCGGATGTCGGCAAACGAGCGATAGATCTGCTCGACTACCACCGGCGCGAGCCCGAGCGAGATCTCGTCGCACAGCAGGAGCCGTGGATTCGACATCAGCGCGCGGCCAATCGCCGCCATCTGCTGCTGGCCGCCGGAGAGCTGGCCCGGAAACATCCGCCGCCGCTCCTCCAGGATCGGGAACAGGTCGAACACTCGCCGCAGGGTCCAGCTGCCCTTGCGCCGGTTGACGCTACCCATCAGCAGGTTCTCCTCGATGGTCAGCGAGTCGAACAGCAACCGGCCCTCCGGCACCATGATCAGGCCGAGCCGCGACACATCTTCGGCCGGCATCTGCGAGATGTCGATGCCGTCGAAAACCACCGCTCCGCGCCGCTCCTCGTTGAGCCCGACCAGCGCCTTCAGGAATGTGGACTTGCCGGCGCCGTTGGCGCCGACCAGCGCCACCGCCTCGCCGTCCGCGACGGTGAAGTTCATGTCGAACACAGCCTGGAGATCGCCATAGAAGATTTGCAGGCCGTTCACATCAAGCAACGCCATCGGCCTTCAATCCCATGTAGATCTCGCGCACCACCGCGCTGTCCATCACCTCGGCCGGCGGCCCTTCGAGCACCTTGCGGCCGAAATCGAGCACCAGGATGCGATCCGACACCGCCCGCAGCGCATGCGGAATGTGCTCGATCCAGATCATGGCGTGATCCGCCTTGACCGATTTGATGATCGCGACCAGCCGCTCGACCTCGGGCTCAGTCAGGCCGGCGGCAATCTCGTCGAGCAGGATCAGCTTCGGCTTCGAGGCCAGCGCCTTGGCGAATTCCAGCCGCTTGCGGTCGATCAGCGGCAACGCGCCGGCGAGCTTGTCGGCCTTGGCGTCGAGCCCGGTCCGCTGCAACACCTCCATGGTCCAGTTCGACGCTGCCTCGCCATACAGGCCCGCGCCATAGGATGCGGCGACCAGCGCGTTCTCATAGACCGACAGATGCGGAAACGGCTGCGGAATCTGGAACGCCCGCCCGAGCCCCATTCGTGCCCTTTGGTGCGGCGGTAGCCCTGTGATCTCCTTGTCGTCCAGCATGATCGAACCACCGTCGGTCGTGAGCAGGCCGACGATCAGGTTCAACAGCGAGCTCTTGCCGGCGCCGTTCGGGCCGATCACGCCAAGGCATTCGCCGCGCGCCAGCTCGAAGCTGACGCCGTCGGCGACCACGATCTCGCCAAAGCGCTTGGCCAGCTCGCTGACGCGCAGAAGCGGTGGACGATCGCTGATGGGAATCGGCACGATCAGTGTCTCCACAAACTCGTCATGCCCGGGCTCGTCCCGGTCATCCACGTCTTCATGTCCGCGCAAAGAAACACGTGGATGGCCGGGACAAGCCCGGCCATGACGGTGTCCAGGAGCCCGTTCATTCCAAGCAAGACAGAAGTGCGCAGAAGCGGCGCCATCTCAGGCGAGCTTCGACAACAGCTGGAGATCGGCCTGCTTCGGGATGAACGGCGCGGTGCCGTTGTGCACGATCAGGAGCTCGTATTTCGACTTGCCGCCCTTGGTCTTGCGCCATTGCCCGCCGGACAGCGAGGTCACCGCGACGTTCTTGATCGGGCTGTCCTTGAACTTGACGCGGCCGACCACGGTCTCCATGTCGAGGCCCGCGATCGCATCGCGCAGCGAATTCTTGTCCTTGGGATCGCTGTTCTGCAACGCCGCCAGCCCGACCTCCCACAACGCATGGGCGTAACCGATCGGCTGGGTCCATTGCTTGCCGGTGGTCTTCTCCCATTCGGCCGCGAGTTCGGCGGCGCTCTGTCCGGTCAGCGACGATTTGAACGGATAGGCCGGCGTCCACCACACCTCGGTCGACATGCCGTCGCCGCGATCGCCCAGCGCGTTCACCGCTGCCGGGAACAGGAAGGCCGCGGCCACCGTGCAGATCTGGGGCTTGAAGCCAGCCTGCGCGGCCTGGTTCCACAGCGTCACCCAGTGATTGCTGAAGGTGAAGCCGGAGACGATGTCGACGCCATTGTTCTTGAACAGCGCGATCTGGTTGGTGAAATCGTCGGTTGCGATCTGGAATTTGCCGGCCGAGAATTCCTGATAGCCGGCCGCCGAGATGCCCGCCGGCAGCCCGAGCTTCGGATCGGAGAACGCCTGGCCCGGCGGATTGTCGATATAGAGCGTGCCGACCTTCTTGTTGGTCTCGACCGACTGCCACATGCCGAGGAAATTTCGCGCGACGTCGTCGGCACCCCAGAAGAAGTGGTAGCTGTAGGGGAAACCCTTGTCCGGCGTCGACTTCCGCGGGAACATCCAGCCCTGCCACGGCACCTGGGTCGAGATCGTGGGAATGCCGCGGGCGTCGGCGAGCTCCTGCACCGGCGGCTGGGCGTCGCCGTCCTCGATCAGGATCAGGTCGCATTTTTCACGGAGCACCAATTCACTCGCGATCACCGACGAACGGTTCGGATCGGACTGGTTGTCCTTGAACACCAGCTCGACCTGATAGGTCTTGCCGCCGATCTTCAGACCGTCCTTCAGCCGCGCCTTGATGCGCTCATGGATCCAGGGATCGGGCTCGGCGAATTGCGCGCGGACGCCGGACAGGCACCCGACCCAGCCGATCTTGATGGTGTTGCCGGCGGCACGCGCGACGTTGACCAGCGGCACGTTCATCGCCGATGCGAGGCCAGTGGCGCCGGCCGCCTTCAGCAGCGTGCGCCGGTCGAGCCGGCCGGATGTCTTGTCATTTTTTATCTCAGTCATGTCCCTCTCCCTCCATAACCAATGATGAAATCATTCGACCGCGGACTTACGCCGCGGATCTCTGAATAGCTGCGCGGCTGACCGCCGCGAATTTGCACAATGTGTTCTCGATGATCTCGCGCGGGATGCCGCGCACGATGAAGACGAGCCGCGAGCGCCGGTCGGCCGACGGCCAGCCCTGCAACGTGATCGGCGGATGGAACACGTGCTGCACGCCATGCACCACGACAGGTGCATCCGGCGCGTCGGCGACATGCACGATCGCCTTGAAGCGCAGCAGGTCTTCGCCCTTCAGCGCCGCGACATAGTCGAGCCAGCGCGCGAACGCTTCGCGCTCGATCGGCTGGTCGATGATCAGGCTGTAGGACGATACACCCGCGTCGTGCGCATGGTGGCTGTGGTGGCCGCAATCATCGCCGTCGCAATGGTGCTCCGCATGATCGTGCGGCGCATTCGCCGCTTGCGACGCCAGGTCGAACCAGCGCACCACGTCGGCGGAGCGGGCCGCCGGATCGAACAGCCCGGCATCGAGCACCTTTGCCGGATCGACCATCCCGTCCCACACGCGATGACGCACCGCGACCGGATTGATCGCGGCAAGACGCGCCTCGAGCCGCGCCAGCGCGTCGTCGGCGGCCAGATCGGTCTTGGTCACCAGCAGCCGGTCAGCGACCGCGATCTGCCTGACGGCCTCGTCATGGGCTGCAAGGGTGTGCGCGCCATTGACGGCATCGACGGTCGCGACCACGCCGTCGATCCGGTAGCGGCCGACGACATCGGGCGCCGTCATCAGCGTATGCAGTACCGGCACCGGATCGGCGAGCCCGGTGGTCTCGACCAGCACACGGTGGAACGGCGGCATCGTGCCGGCGGAGCGACGCGCGGCGAGATCGGCCAGCGTCTCGATCAGATCCTCGCGTACCGAGCAGCAGATGCAGCCATTGTCGAGCAGCGCCAGCCGGTCCTCGCTGCTCTCGACCAGCAGATGATCCAACGCCACCTCGCCGAACTCGTTGATGATGGCGACAACGCCATTGAGCTCCTTCTGGCGCAGCAGATGGTTCAGCACCGTGGTCTTGCCGCTGCCGAGGAAGCCGGTCAGCACCGTGACCGGGATCTGGTCCACAGTCATCATCATGCACCCCGCTCGTAGACCTTGCGGCCTTCGAAGAAGGTCATCTCGACCCGCGTATCGGCCAGTTGGTCCGACGGGATGTCGAAGATCATCTGGTCAAGCACGATCAGATCGGCCGACTTGCCGACCTCGATCGAGCCGATCGACTGGCCGAGGCCGGCCGCGCGCGCGGCGTCGATGGTGTAGATGTCGATCACGGTGGCGAGATCGAGCGCCTGCTCCGCCCACAGCGACTTGCCGGGAAAGTCCCCCGTCGGGTTTTGCCGTGTCACCATGCCCTCGATGCCCTGCCAGGGATCGGGGATCGGGATGACAGGCCAGTCCGAACCGCCCGCCATCAACGCGCCGGCCTCCTTGAGGTCCTTGTTCGGCCAGAAGCGCTGCGCGCGCTCCTCACCCATCGCGGCCTTGTGCGCCTCGAGGAAGATGGTCGGATACCAGATGATCGGCGACAGATCGGCGGCAACGCCGAGCTCGGCGAAGCGCTTGATGTCGTCGGGCGCGATGTAGCTCGCATGCGCGATCTGGTGCACCAGATCGGTCGCCCCGTTGAAGCTGCGCACCACGTCGATGGCATCGAGTGCCTGCGTCACCGCGGCATCGCCAGCGCAATGGATCTTGGCGGCAAGGCCGAGCTTCTCGCATCGTCCGAGCCAGCGGATCAGGTCCGGCACCGTCAGCATGGTCGCGCCGCGGAAGCAGCAGCCACGCACGGGATCGGCCAGATAAGGCTCGTGGAAGGCGGCGGTCTTGGCACCCGGCACGCCGTCGAGGAATACCTTGACATAATCAGGCTTCACATGGGCGCCGCGATACTGCTCGCGCAGCGCAAACAGCTCCTCGCCGGCCTTGCCGAACATGAAGCCCGGTTCGACCACCGGCATCGCACAGACCGCCCAGGCGGTGAGCTCGCCCCGATCGTCGAGCCCCTTCAGCGCGGCCATGATCGGCTGCATGCTGGCAGCATCGATGAAGGCGGTGACACCGTAGGTGTTGAGCACCGAGATCGAGCGCGCCACCGCGGCGCGGTCCATCTCCGCTGTGTAGTGACCGGACGCCGCCAGCGCCCGCTCCACCAGCCCCGAGGCGGCCTCGATCATGATCCCAGTCAGCGTCCCGGTCTTGAGGTCACGGCCGATCTCGCCGTCGGTCGGGTCGTCGGAATCGGCCTGCACGCCGGCGAGCCGCAGCGCCGCCGAGCTTGCCCAGCGGTTGTGATAGGTGTCGTCGCGCAACACGACCGGATGACCGAGGCATGCCGCATCGAGCAGCGCGCAGGACTCCGCGGTGTTCATCTCGTTCAGCAGATTGTTGCCGAACTGGCCACCGACGATCCAGGCGCCCGGCGCAGCCGCCGACGCCGCCTTGTGCAGGGTCTCGGCAATCCTTGGAATGCTGTCGGCGTTGGAGAAGCGCAGTTCGTAGAGATCGGCCTGCCCGCCCATCATGATGTGATTGTGGATGTCGACGATCCCCGGCATCGCCATCCGGCCGCCGAGATCGACGGTCGCCGTCGCCTCGCCGATCAGCGACGCGACGTCGCGCTCCTCGCCCACGGCGACGAACCGGCCGCCCTTGATCGCCGCGCATGTCGCCCAGGGCTGGCCACGGTTCGAGGTGTAGATCCGGCCGTTGCGGAAGACCGTGTCGGCGAATGTCCTGCTCATGCGGATCAACTTCTCGATTGGAAATACCTGGAGCGATCAGCCTTTCGCCGTGCGGTGCACAACGCCGAACCGCGCACGACGCCAGCGTGACGCCAAAGGTTCGGCATGTCGGCATCGGGAACAATCCACCATCCGGTGGATGCTCCCGCCGCCTCCCTGCAAGCGCAGGACTATTGCGTATTGCCTGCCCCCGCAGGGGCGCACTTCCAAAATATCGAAAACAACCCCATGCAAAGCAGCCGGCGGCGTGCCGGCACCCGGTACGCGACTTGACACGTCTGGCAAATCGGTGATACTATTCTATTAATCCGAATTCTGCGTCGCGCGTTAGAATCCCAGCGCCAGCCCGTCCTTGCGGTGGTCGGAGGCTCCGAACAGCACGCCCCTCGCATGATCGATGCGGATTGCCTGGCAGCCGCCGATCGGCTCCTCCGAGAAGCGCGCATCATGGCCGCGGGCGCGAAGGTCGTCGCGCACATCAGGCGAAATCGTCGTCTCCAGCGACAGCACGCCATCGAAGGCAAAGGAGCGCGGCGCTTCCGCCGCCGCCGGGATATCCATCTTCATGTCGAAGATGTTCGACAGTAGGTTAGCGTGTCCCGCAGCCTGATAGTGCCCACCCATCACCCCGAACGACATCACAGTCTTGCCATCCTTGCGCAGCAGCCCGGGGATGATGGTGTGCATCGGCCGCTTGCGCGGCCCGAGCGAATTCGGGTGTCCAGGCCTGGCACGGAAGCTCCACCCGCGGTTGTGCAACAGGATGCCCGATTTCGGCGCATAGATGCCGCTGCCGAACGGATAGAACAGCGAGTTGATCAGCGACACCGCATTGAGGTCGCGGTCGACCACCGTGACATAGACGGTGTCGCGGTGCTCGATGTCGTCCCAGATGGCGGGCGCCGAGGCGCTGTTCATGTCGATCTTGCTGCGGATCCTTCCGATGTAGCCATCGGCAAGGAAAGCGGCAGGATCGACGGCGCCGGTGGCGGGATCGCAGAAGAAGGCGTCGCGCGCGCGGTAAGCGGCCTTGGTCGCCTCAGCCAGCAGATGGATGCGATCGGCCTGTGCGAGCGCGCCGACGTCGAAGCCTGCGAGCGTGCGCAGGATCATCAGCGCGGCGAGGCCCTGCCCGTTCGGCGGGCACTCGACCACGTCGTGGTCATGGTAATGCGCCGAGATCGGCTGCACGTAATCGGAGGTCTGCACGGCGAAATCCTCGCTGCTGTGTGCCCCGCCGAGGCCGCGCAGGATATCGACCATCTCGTCGGCGGCCTCGCCCACATAGAACGCCTCGCGCCCGTGTTGCGCGATCCGGCGCAAGGTACGGCCGAGCGCAGGTTGCGAGCGTACATCGCCAATGTCGGGCGTCTTTCCGCCGGGAAGGAACTGCGCGGCCGCATTGCCGTCGATCTCGATCCGCGCCCGGAAGCGGCGCCAATCCTCGGCGACCCGCGGCGTGACACAGAAGCCCTGCTCGGCGGCCGAGATCGCCGGCCGGAAGATCTCCTCCAACGACTTGCTGCCGTGATCGGCGACCAGCCTGCACCAGGCATCGATCGCGCCCGGCACGGTCACCGCCTCGGGCGCGGTCGGCGGAATGTCGCGGGCGTCGCTTGCGGAGAATTTCCCGGCGTCGGTGCCGGCAGGCGTGCGGCCGGAGCCGTTCAGCGCGATCGGTGCGCCGGCCTTCGGCGAATACAGCGCGAAGCAGTCGCCGCCGATCCCGGTCATCTGCGGCTCGACCACGCCCTGCACCGCGACCGCCGCCACCGCGGCATCGACGGCATTGCCACCGGCTTTCAGCATCTCGACCGCGGCGAGCGTCGCCTGCGGGTGCGAGGTCGCCGCCATGCCACGTTCCGCAACCGCCACCGAACGGCCGATGACCATGAAATCACGCATCTCGCTTCCTCAGATGTTGTGAGCGGCAGCCGCTCGCCAACATTGTCGAAAACGACACCGGTCCTCGCGGAACTCTCGGCTTGCGCGGGCGGCAGCAGCAATCCACCGTAAGGTGGATCAAGCGGACAAATCATGTCGCGAGAGTATGGGACCTGTGACTTAGAGGCCGCGCCACACACTCGGTGTCGTCCTGGCGAAAGCCAGGACCATCACCCCAAATAGCAATTGCGGTGCGACGCTGGAGCCACAACCCCGTTCACAATCAACGGCGGTGGCTATGGGTCCTGGCTTTCGCCAGGACGACGCCTGGAAGGCACCTAGAGCGCGACACGTTCGCCCTAGTGCGGGCGCGACATCATCGCCACGACGGCCGAGCGGGTCTCGACGCCGAGCTTCTCGAAGATGTGGATCAGGTGCGTCTTCACCGTTGCGAGCCCGATGTTCAGGCACTCGCCGATCTCGCGGTTGGTCCGGCCGCAGCACAACAGCTCGACGACTTCCATCTCGCGCGAGGTCAGGCCGTAGCGTGCCGGCTCGTCGGTGTTCGACAGGCGGCTGGTCAGGTTGAACTCGAGATAGTCGTGGATCTTCTCGGCGATGTGCATGGAGCCGTCGGGGATCGCACAGCCCGGCGCCCAGAGCACGCTCATTCCGGCGACGATCCGGTCGTTGCGGCGGAAGAAGAATTCGATCATGTCGGCGACGCCGCATTGGCCGGCGAAGGCACGGTAGGTCGCCGCCTCCTGGGTCGCGCACTGGCTGAGGGCGACGCTCAGCCGGGCGATCGGCCGGTTGCTCGCGGAGCGAGGATGCAGCGGATCGAGCCGGTTCATGCCGGCAAGATACTGGTCGTGGAAACTCGGCGGGACGTTGCTGGAGAGCACGAAGCGGTTCAGCGTCAGGCTGCCATCGACCTCGTAGAACGCGGTCGCAGACCCTTCGAGAATTCCTCGCGCGAACTGAATGGCCTGCGTGGTTGCCGGATCCGGTCGGCCCAGAAGCGCGATCATGACCTACCTCCCGATGTTTCCCGATGGCGAACGTCTGCGCGTCGCATGCCCGTCACGCTGGGGCAGACGCTGGGCATAGTCAAGCAAATTGCGGGCCAAGCCGGCGCAGCGCCCACGCCAGACGCGGTTACGCCGGGGTAACCCGACGGCCCCCTCCACCATCCGGTTGATTGCGAGCGGCGCGGCGCATGCGGAACTTTCAGACATCTTCCGATATCATTGCTGGATCAAGAATGAATTCGCGTCGCATCATGGCTGCCTTCCCCTCGGCCGCCGACCAACAAGTCACGCTCGCCAACTGGCGTCAGCATCCGTTCAGCGAGTGGGGATTTCGTAACGTCCGCGAGCTGCTGCCGACCGCAAACATCGCACGCGCCCAGACGCCGGCGCCGCTGTCCTTTGCACAGCGCCATCTCGACGACATCGGCTTCGCCGACCCGCACGGAAAGACGATCGGCGTCGGTCAGGCGCTGCGCGCCAGCCATACCGACGGCATCGTGGTGTCGCATCGCGGACAGGTCGTGTTCGAATGGTATGCGCACGGCCTGACGCCGGACACGCCGCACCTCATCTTCTCCGTCAGCAAGTCGGTCGCCGGAACGCTTGGCGGCATCCTGGCCGATCGCAGCATGCTCGATCCCGACGCGCCGGTGACGCGCTACATCCCCGAGATGGAAGGATCGGTCTATGGCGGCGCCTGCACGGTGCGGCATCTGCTCGACATGAGCGTGGGCATCCGGTTCGACGAGGACTACATGTCGCGCGACGGCGACGTCATGAACTACCGCCGCTCGACCGGTTGGGAGCCGCCGGATCCAACCATTCCGCCGACCAATTTGCGCGACTATCTGCGCACCCTGCGGCCAAACGGCGCGCCGCACGGCGAGACCTTCCACTACGTCTCGACCAACACCGACGTGCTCGGCTGGGTCTATGAGCGTGCCTGCGGCATGTCCTACGCGAAGATCCTCACGCAATATCTGTGGCAGCCGATGGGCGCCGAGCACGACGCCTACATCACGGTCGATTCCCGCGGTGCCGCGCGCGTCGCCGGCGGCATCTGCGCGACGCTGCGTGACCTCGCCCGGTTCGGCGAGATGATGCGCAACCACGGCATCAGCAACGGACGCCAGGTGGTGCCGGGCTGGTGGGTCGACGACATCAGGCAGAACGGCAATGCGGAGGCGTGGTCGCGCGGCGACCTGACCAAGGTGTTCCCGAACGGCAATTACCGCAACAAATGGTACACGCTCGACCGGCGCGAGACTCCGTTTGCGGCCGTCGGCATCCATGGCCAATGGATCTACATCGATCCGACGCACGAGACGGTGATCGCGCGCGTCTCCTCGCAGCCGCTGCCGATGGATCTCGATCTCGATCATATGTGGATGCGCGGCTATCGCGCGATCGCGGCCAGGCTCGCGGGCGAGGCCTGAGCCGGTTGCGACAGGGGGACATCATGGGACCATCGATCAACCGCCGCCGCCTGTTGCAGGTTGGCGCCGGCGCGAGCCTCGGCCTTGCGGTGCCAAGTCTTGCGATGCCAGGCATCGCGCGGGCCAGCACGAAGACCATCACGGCCGTCATGCACGCGCCGCTGCGTGCCA
The DNA here is from genome assembly GCF_002341725.1 of Bradyrhizobium sp. UBA2491. Taxonomy (NCBI): domain Bacteria; kingdom Pseudomonadati; phylum Pseudomonadota; class Alphaproteobacteria; order Hyphomicrobiales; family Nitrobacteraceae; genus Bradyrhizobium; species Bradyrhizobium sp. UBA2491. The sequence goes on along the minus strand of NZ_DDOP01000079.1, from coordinate 129,196 downwards.
CCGATCCGATCATGACGACGGCGTGGACCGCCCGCAACCACGGCTACATGATCTACGACACGCTGTTCTCGACCAATTCGAAATTCGAGATCAAGCCGCAGATGGTCGAGGCCTGGGAGGCCTCCGCCGACAGCCTTACCTACACATTCCGGCTGCGGCCCGGCCTCAAATTCCACGACGGCAGCGCTGTGACCTCGGCCGACGTGATCCCTTCGCTGCAACGCTGGGCAAAACGCGATTCGATGGGCCAGAAGCTGTTCGAATTCGTCGCCGAGCTGAAGCCGGTCGATGAACGAACCTTCCGCATGGTGCTGAAGGAGCCATGCGGCTTCGTGCTGGCGGCACTCGGCAAGCCGACCGCCAACGTGCCGTTCATCGTACCGGCGCGGATTGCCGCGACGGCCGCCGACCAGGCCATCACGGACCACGTCGGCTCCGGGCCGTTCCGCTTCGTCACCTCGGAATTCCAGCCCGGCGTGAAGGCGGCTTACGAGAGAAACCCTGACTACGTCTCGCGCGACGAGCCATCGGACGGCACCGGCGGCGGCAAGGTCGTGAAGATCGGCCGCTACGAATGGATCAGCGTGCCGGACTTCCAGATCGCGACCAACGCGCTGATCAACGACGAGATCGACTATTTCGAGGTGCCGCCACACGACCATCATCCGTTACTGGCGCGGGCCTCGAATGTCGAGTTGACCGATTACAACACGCTGGGCTTCTCCGGCATGTGCCGGATGAACTGGCTGGTGCCGCCGTTCGACCGGCCGGAAATCCGCCAGGCCGTGCTGCACGCGGTGAACCAGAAGGACTGGCTCGACACCCAGATCGGCAACCCCGACTACTACAAGATCACCCCGGCGATCTTCATCGCCGGCACGCCGTTCGAGAGCACGATCGGCTGGTCGACCAGGGCCGACACCGCGAAGGCCAGGGAGCTGCTCAAGCAGGGCGGCTACAAGGGCGAGCCAATCACGATCCTGCACGCGACCGACGCCCCGATCATCACCGCGCTCGGCACGGTCACCGCCGAGGCGCTGCGTTCGATCGGCATGAACGTCAACCTGCTGGCGATGGATTGGGGATCGGTGGTGGCACGGCGCGCCAAGCAATCGATGCCAGCCGAGGGCGGCTGGTCGCTTTACCATTCGACCTGGGCCAGCGCGGACCTGATCAATCCGATCGGCAATGCCTGCGTCAACGGCAAGGGCAAGAATGGCGGCTTCTTCGGCTGGGTCGAGGATGCCGAGCTGGAGCGGCTGCGCGACGGCTTTTCCCGCGCCGCGGCGCCGACGGACCAGAAGGCGCTCGCCGACAAGATCCAGGCGCGCGCCTATGAGGTGGTGACCCACGTCCCGACCGGGCAGTACAACCAGCCGGCGGCGACGCGGAAGGTGCTGAAGGACATCGTCCGCGCGCCGGTGCCGCTGTTCTGGAACGTCGACAAGACCGGCTGATGGCGCGCTGCCACGCTCCACGTGAGCACGATTCTCTCTGAGAGCCGGTTAGCACCTGTCCGGATCATGCTTCAGTTCACAACCTGACGGCGTTCTTCCGGCGTCAGCTTCTTCATCTGCTCCGCGCTCAATTGGCCGTCGCCGATCAACTGGAACGCGCTGTTCGGGTCGTACTGGCTCTGCTTGTCGTTGCCGCGCCGCTTCGGCTCCTCGCTGCCATCACCGCCGCCATAGCCGAGCACTTCGACGATGATCACGGATGGCTGGTCATTGGTGCGCGGCGGCGGCGCGGCCGCCTGCTGGGCCGCGGCGCCGGCGGTGTTCGATGCTTCGCTCAACGCGCCGATGTTGGGCGCCTGGACCACCGGCACGCCGATCACGCCGCCTTGTGCCTGGATGTTGGCGGCGTTGACGATATGCAGCGCCGCGATGTTGACGAAACTCGACGCGCGGATGCCGGCTTCGCCCGCATCGACGGTGCCGAGCGGCGCGATCAGATCGACCGTCCCGCGCGGCACTTCCGGGATCGGTTGCAAGGTTGCGATGCCAGCGCCGCTCGACGGCACCACCGGCGATATCGTGACATTGCCGTAGCTGTCATAGGCGCGCTTCGGCGGCGTATAGATCACGGTGGTCTTGGCTCCGCGGCCGGCGTTGATATCGCCCTCCGCCGACCAGATCATGATGTTGCCGCCGAACGTCGTCATGATGCGCGACAGGCCCATCAACACGCTGTTCTGCGAATAGATCTGGATGTTGCCCGCGCCTTGCGTGATCAGGCCCGCGTCGGCGCCCGGCACCAATCCTTCGGTGCCGATCGTGACGCCGCCGCCGGGGGTCAGGAACTGGATGTCGCCGCCGAAATCGGTGTGCACGAAGCCGCTTTGAATCTTGTAGTTCGCCGCGCCCGGCGTGCCGGATGCCGCGGTGAAGATCGTGATGTCGCCGCGATAGGCGTCATCATGCGGGAACAGCGCCGCGATCGCCTCGCGGCCGCGCAGATAGGAACCGGTGCGCGGACCACCGACCTCGTTGTACTCGCGGCCACCTGCGGTCAATTCGGCATAGTAGACCTGCCGCAGGAAGATGCGCTGCTGCTCGCCCGGAAGCGCCAGGAAGTAACCGAGCGCATCGGCCTTGGCGCCGGCATAGCCGAAGCGTTGCGTAAGCCAGTCGTAGAGCTCGTCCCCATAGGTCTTGGCGACCTTGCCGGGCTGGTCGGCGAGCGGCCCGGCGCCGGCGAGATTGTTCGGATCGAGATACAGCCTGGCAAAGGCTGACCAATCCACCTGCCCGACGCCAACCTCGCCCGCGCCAACGCCGGCCTGCATGACGACGCCCGCGCCAGGGCGGCTGTCCCCTGCCGCGAGAGCTCCGATGCTTTCGACCGTGGCCGTGGACCCCTGATAGATGTTCCTGCCCGCCGTGATTTCGAGCGTGCCCGGCCCGGCGATCGCCCATCCTTGCTTCGCCGCAAGTTGGAGCCCTGGCCAACCGGCATAGATGATGCTGCCGCCCGCCGCGATGGTCGACACGTCGTTTTGATCGCTGTGCAGGATCAGGCCCATCGTATCGACGATGTCACCGCCCGCCAGCATCCGCAGCGGCCTGGCCGCCTGATACGACACGATATTGATGGTGGTACCGGCAACGATCTGTTTGTTTGTCAGGATCTCGCCATAGGTGATGCCCGTGATATCGCCGTTCACTGCATAGATGCGCGACGGATCGCTTTGGGCCGGTACGGCCCTGTCCTTTACCGTGTTTGCGTCGAAGACGAAGGGCTGTCCGCCGTCCGCGTAAGTGTAGACGTTCTGCGCACCGTTGACCTGGTCGGTTATCGCCTTGGGGTCGCCCCAATAGTTGGAGTTGGTCACATTCATTCCATCGGTCAAGGTTGCCCAGCCCGGCTTGAACGGTGTCGCCAGACCCGACGTCGGAGTCGTCAGAAGGCCGGTCTCCTGCATGTTGCCGAAGATCGATCCTTGCGCGAGAACCTCGAACGAGCCGCTCGATGACGGCAGCAGGAATCCTCCGCCGAGGCCGTAGATACTTCCGTTCGCGGCGACCGCATGCACGATCGACGGCAGGAAGTGGGAGGAACGCGGGCCGCTGCCCGGCGAGAGCGAACCACCGGCCGCGAACATGTCGAGCGCGGTGGTCCCGGTCCATAGCGAGAACCAGCTCGCGGCGGAGCCGCCATTGTCCACGGCGGTCAAGCCGGTGACACCGACACGGCCGGGATCGAGAATCGTTCCCACAGCGAGATCGCCGCGCGCGCGGATGTCGATCACGCTGTCGCCCGGCGCGAAGTCTCCGCCCGCGAGCGTCGTCATCGAATACGGCGTCAACGGATTGATCGGCCGCGGATCCGAGCCGCCGTCGTTACGGACGTTCGACGCGGTCAGGCTGCCGAAGTCTCCCGTTGCGATATCCGTGCGTCCGCGCAGATTGACGAACTGATTGCCGCCGGTGCCGATATCGCCGGCCTTCACCGACAGCGAACCGCCGCCGGTCTGCGCGAGGCTGCCATCGGCCATCACACGGCCGCTGCCGCCGACGGCGATGACCACGCCACGGCCTGCATCGCCCACCGTGCCTCCCGCTTGCACCGTCACATTGCCGCCGCCAAGCGCGCCGAGGCCGGAGAACGCGGACAGTCCCAACGACAACCTGCTTGGATCCTGGATCTGATCGACCGTATAGCTGCCGAAATTGATGCCCCAGGCGGTCCGCTGATCGATCTCCGAACCACCCTGGCGCCACAGCCAGGATCCGATCGCGGTAGTTCTGCCCAGCAGTGCACCCCTGACATCACCTTGCGCGACCAGAACGAAATCGCCGCCATGCTCGGGGTAGTACATCCGCTCCGCGCCGAGCGTCGCCTGATAGTTGGCGTTCGCCGAACCCAGCATCGCGCCATCGGGCAATCTGCCCCGATCGAGGTTATAGGGATCGTTGGCCGCGGTCCCGGTCTCCTTGATGGCGGTGCCGGCGGTATAGACCCCGAATGCGGACTGCTGGTCGTAACTGCCGCCAGCGAGAATCTCGAGGTCGCCCGTTCCGGTGCGCACGACGCTGACGCCTGGCGTCGTCGGCTTGTTGATGGTGACGCTGAAGGGATCGTTCAGCACCACGTTGCCGGAACCGGCCAGCGCGTCGGCCGTCTGCAACGTGCGGCCGTCGGCACTCGCAAGGTCGGCGCCGCCGACCAGCCGCATCGACCAGGACTGCATCCCCGGTGCGAGCATCGGTGCGATCGCCCAGATCTGGCGATCGCCCGGTCCGGTCAACATGCTGACGACCGTTCCCTGCGGCAACACGAATCCAACCGGAAGATCGACGTCTTGCCGGAACGTGTAGCCTCTGAACAGCGTCAAGTCGGTGTTGGGCGGAAGCTTCATCGGCACGAAGAAGATTCCCGATCCAAGGAGCCGGTTCGCGCCAGCACCGTCGAAATAGACACCGGCACTGATCTTGCTGCCGGCCGGCCAGGTCACCGTGCCCTCGAGCAGCTCGCCATCCCGGTAGAGCACGCTGCCGTCCGGACCGTAGATATTCCCGCCTCTCAGCGTCGGCTTGATGGTCAGGTTCAGGGTTATCTTGAACTGTTGTGACAATACGACATCGACAGGCAGCGGATGGTCGCTGCTGGGCGTGACGTTGATCCTGCGATCGAGCGCTGGGGCCGTGGCCGTGTACTCAAGCCACATGTTCACCTTGGCCGTTGCTGGAATCACCGACCCCGTACCGAGCGTCGTTCCACTGAGTTTGACGACGTAGCCACCGGCGCCCACCGTGGCGTTCTGCATCAGCGTTTCGACCGCGTCCGGCGACGCGGCTGGCGGTGCGAAGCCGTCGGTGATGCTGCCGTTGATCTTGAGATCGTGGGCGGCGCGGACGACGAGCACGCCCGGTTCGCCGGAGCCGCGCACCGCCGGATCGGCATTCGGCCCATAGCGATAGCCGGAGAGATCGAGATCGCCCTTCGTCGAGAGAGCCCCGTCTGACGCAATGGTGACGCCCGGCCGCAGATGGTAGGCTGAGCCATAGGCCGCGAGCCCGGCCAGGCGGTTCTGTAAGTCGGCGTTCTGGAGCGCCGCGTTGATGAACGCCGTGCTGTCGTCATTCAGGCCATCGAGATAGGCCTGGTCGATCGCACTACCGTCCGGAAGGTCGTAGGTGCGGAACCCGTTCATCGCGATGCTGCTCGCACCGCGAATATTGAGCGGGCCGCGCGCGTCGATCGCGATGTCGTTGGCGCCCGCACCGTCTCCGCCGGTGCCGCCGCGGCGCGGCGCGTTCAGCTCAAGTTTGCCGCGTGCCACGCCATCCGGTGAAGTCATGTCGATGGTCGCGCCTGCGGCCAGCGTCATGGTGCCGCGCGTGGTCGTGAGCTCGACATGTGCGGTGTTGTCGGCCTCGATCGGCGCCCCGTAGCTGTCGGTCTGCAACACATTGCCATGAACATCGAGCACGGCATTCGAGGTGAGCGTTAGGTCGTCGCGCGCAGACAGGCGGATGGTGCCGGGCTTCGCCCCGCTCGCATCGATCCTGCCATCGACCGTGAGGCTGCCCTGATCGACTGAGATCGTCACGGTGCGTGCGTTGACGCCGTCACCGATGACGAGACTGCCCTGCCGCAGATCGAAGCCGCGGGCGCTGAAGAAACCGCCATCGTTGAGCTTGGCATTCAGCGCGGCGAAATCGCCGAAATTCTGCGCCGCGACCGCGAACTGGCCGCTGTCGTAATCGCCGGTCGAAGATCCCTTGAGCGTTCCGGCGAACGAAACCTGGCCGTGCGCTGCGTCGATCGCCCTGGCCGTGATCGAACCCGCGGCATTGCTGACGGCCGAGACGTCGATCACCGAACCCGCATTCTGGATGATGTTGCCGCTCGCCGAGCTCAGGATGAGATCGCCGCCCCAGCTGGACTTGGTGACATCGAAGAAGGCAATGCTGCGGCCCGAGAGGTCGAGGGTCGCGTTTGCGCCGAGCACGATGTCGTGCGTCGCATTCAGCGTCAGCTTGCCGGAAGGCAAGGCAAATGCGGTATCGACAAGGACGCTGTCGCCGGTGAAGGAGAGCGTGCCGCCGAGATCCGTCACACCGCGTGTGTCGGCGGGAGCGGCCCCCGCTACCCCGACCAGGCGTATCGCTGCGCCGGCGCTGACATCGAGCTTGGACCCGTTGCTGGCCGTGATCAGCGGGGTAGCGATGGTGAGCGCGCCGCCCTGCAAGATGCCGCTGCCGTCCTGGCTGAGCCCGACCTTCAGCGTGCCATTGCTGTTCGATGTGATGCTTCTCGCCGCCGTCAGCGTGACGTCAGAGAAGCCAAGCGCCAGACGGCCCAGGGTGGCGCCATCGGTCGTCTTGCTCAGCGAGGCGTCATAGCCGAACAGGATTTCGCTGGCGTCGATGGCGAGATGCCCCGCTCCCGTGCCGGGTCCGCTGGGCAGCACAGCGCCAGGCGCCTGGTTGCCGTAGGGGCTCGTGGTCGTGCCGCTGCCGGTACGGATGCCGTTCCAGACCAGCGTGTCGGCGGTGATGCTGGCAGTGTCGCCCGCGGCGCCGAGACCGTAGATGGCCGGTGTATTGAGCACGAATTTGAGAGAATCGGAGGAAGCGCCGCCCTGGCGCGTGATGTCGAGGTCGACACTGCCGATCAGATTGAAGGCGCCGCTCGCCGTGATGATGAGCTGCTCGAGCGCGGGCGTGCCGGCGGTCGTCGACGGCCGTAGCAGCTTGTCGAGCACGCTCTGGGTGAGATTCCAGCCGGTCGGCAAATGGCCTGCGGCCTGCGCCGCGGCAAGCGCGGCCTCGGTGCCGACATTGACCTGCGCCTGCGTGACGTTGAGGTAGCGCGCGCCGAAATTGACGTCGCCCATCGTGAGTCCGCCCGGGGCAGCGAGCACCACACTGCCGTCGGTCAGCAGCGAGGCACCGCTCGCAATGCTGATCTTGCCGGGTCCAACGGCATCCAGGAACTGGAACCAGCCATTGGCCACCGCGAGCACAGCGGGACTCTGGTCGGGATTCGCCGACGTGTAAGGTCCGATGTTGGAATAGACGTAACCGAGCGTCGAATCGACGAGGCTATTGCCCAGTCCGCGCGTATCGACCGTCGCGCCGCTGGCTATGTTGATGGTGTTGCCTACCAGGAACACCTGGCCCGCGCTGACAATCGTTCCATCGAGCAGATTGACGGAAGCGGTCGAGCTTCCGTCAAAATAGATCTTGGCGCCGGCTCCGGGATTGTCATCGGTGAAGTATGCGCTCGTGCCGCCCAACAGAAGCGTCGGCGCCTTGAAGGCATTGATATCGGCGCTCGAGATCGACACATGCCCCGCGATGGGCGTAACACCTGGCGCCGTGATGTCGAGCACGGCAGGCCCTGTCGTGGTGAACGACGGTCGGATGATCAGCGTGCCGTCAATGCCGCCTTTGGCGCCATCGAACAGTGCGGCGCCTGCGAAGGACAGCGGATTGCTGCCGTCGGACGACGGACGAAGGGTGATGTCGAGCACCTTGCCGTCCTCCGGCAAGCGAGGCCGGAAGCCGCCGAAGGTGGCGGCCTGCGCTCGCTCGAAGTCAGCATAGCTGGTCTCGTTGTACTGCGAATAGAGCCGTGCGGTCTGGCCGGACGTGAGGATCACGCGCGTCGGCAGCGCGTCCAGGATTCCAGTGTTGGCAACTCCGAGATAGCCCGATGTGACGACCGAACCGTTACCCGCCGTCACAGCCGGCGTCACGGTCGTTCCGGTCACGCCGAACTCGACCCGGTAGCCGCCAGGCACCAGCGCATAGCTCGAGGGCAGCAGCGTATAGGTGCCCGCCGGTACTCCCGGCACACCGGAGGGAAGCGTGATTTGCTGGCCGATCACCGGATCGCCGGCACCGTTGGTTGCGATCACCGGCGCGTATTTGTCCGCCGAACCAGGTACGATCGCATAGACCTTGTTGCCGGCAGCGCTATAGCTGTTGACCGGATTGGCGTTGACCAGCGCCGTCTTCAGCACATCGACCGAGCCGCCGCGGCCGGAGACGAAACCCGCGCCCGTGAGCGTGCCGCCGCCGGTCAGATCGATCACGGCCCCGACCTCGCCTATGAACGACGTGGCATTGATCGAAACGCCGCTGGCGATCTTTACGCTGCTTGTATGATCGTCATAGGACGCACTTGCAAGATTGTGCAGCGTGCCGTCCGCGCCTTGATAGGTGATGCTGTCCGAAGTGCCGCCAAATGGCATGATCAGGCCGGCCGCGCTCGCGGAGGTGATGCTGCCGCTGCGGAACGTGATGTTCGATTGGGCCAGGGTGTTGGCGAGCGATTGATAGTTGTTGAACCAGACACGGCCGAGCGGCGCCCGAACGACGCCGCCCTGATCGATGTTGGCGGCAATAAAGACGAGATCACCGAAGACCGATGCCGGGACCGCCGGCGTCTCGTCGTCATTGCGGCGGATGACGAGACGAGCATCGGAATCATAGACGCTGTTGTTCCCGCCTGGACGATTCCCGACCTTGATGATCGCGACGGCGCCGCTCAAGGGATAGATCTGGTCCGCGGTCAGCGCGAGATTCTCGACATCGAGCCCGCCATTGCCGAAGCGTATGTCGCCGCTGCTTTGCAACGTGACCTGATGAAAGCCACGGGCATCGAACGCAACGCTGATAGGCCGCCCAAGATCGACGGATCCACTGCCTTGTTTGCCGGTGGCACCGAACTGGACGTTGCCGTAGACGTCGACGAGGTCGCCTGCCACCGTGAAACTTCCGCCATCGGCCGGATTGCGGACATGAAGGTCGTTGATGCCGGGCGAATACCCGATCTGCGCCTGCGCCTTGGCCGCGTCGTAAACGCCATCCAGACGGACATAGGGCGCGGACAGGCGGATCGTGCTGTTTGGTGCGTCGGGCGCCGCGGCGATCACGCCGCTGGACAGGTGAAGGCTGCGCGACAGGCTGAGATCGACATTGCCGTCGAAGACGAGAAGATCGCGCGTGTACAGCGAAAGCGAACCGAAGCTGCCCTTCTCGACCTGGTCGACGCCGATCACCGTCCGCCCGAATTTCAGGGCCGGATCGGCCTCGCCGGGCGACAGATCGGCGCTCAAGCCGCTGCCCGGCGCGTACTGCACCAGCGTGATATCGCGCGACCGCTGGAATGCCTCGGGCAGATTGCCCGTGGCATAGGGCGCATTCGCGTTTGGCTGCCCGACGGCATAGCCGCGGCTCGACATGGTCAGATTCAGCGTGCCGCCGGAAGCGCCACTGCCGCCGGAAGCGGCGCGCAAGGTGCCGTCGAGCGCCATCCCGAAACTGGAATAGAGCGAGATCGCCCCGCCATCGCTCGCGGCGAGGGTCGGCACATAGCGATTGCCGTTGAGGACGTCGACGAGCGCGGCAGTCCCCGACGCATCGATCAGCGCGCCCGGGCGAACGATCACGAAGGCATCGCTGACCACGGGATAGCCGTCTGAATCGAGCGCCCCCGTGCCGCCGATCCGGATCGTGCCGCCATCCGGCACCGCCGCGTAGGACACCCCGCGCGCGTCGAGCGACACTGCATCACGCGCCGAGACATCGAGCACCGCGTCGTCGCCGATCCAGAACGAACGCGTCAGGCTGAATTCGCCATAGCCCATGTTGTACCGGTTGTCGCCGGGGGCGTCTTGCAGGCTCGTGATCAGGATGTTGCCGGCGGGTGCCGTGATCGTGCCGTCGATCACCGTTTGGCGATTGGCGTAGATCGAAACCGAGCGGCCCGGATCGACATTGATGGACGCGCCCTTCGCCAGCGTGAAATCGTGCAGGCTCGAGAACGTCACGTCGGCGCCGACACGCTGCGTGGCGCTGTACTTGAAGGGGTCGATCGTGAACCTGGGCGGCGTCCAGAGTTCCGCGGCATCTGCGACAGGGCTCCCGGTGGGCGCGGTGAAGCTGCCCTCGGTGAAACGATAGACCGGCACCGCGGCGTCCACGCGCGTGCCCTCGCCGATCTGGATGCCGGTGTTGCTGCTGATGTTGTAGGCCGTAAAGCCGGACTGGAAGATCGCGGGATCGAGCACCAGCGCATCGGCCACGGCTTCGCCGATCGCGATCTCCTGGCCCGCGTTCAAGGTCAACGTGCCGCCACCGGCAAAACCATAACCGCGAATCGTGCCATCGAGGATCAGCGGATTGGTGAAGAACTGCGTCCAGGCCAGATGCGAATAGTCATTGGCGATGAGGCTGACATTGCCGCCCTTGCCGCCGATCGTCTTGCCGGTCGACAGGATCGCGCCACCCGAGGACACATCGATGAGCGACCCGCTGGCGAGCGTGATGCCGCCGGTCGTCGACACGGTGAAGTTGCCGCCATCCAGATGCGCCTGACCGGAAGTATCGGCTCCGGTCAGTCCGTTGCTCCACAACCCGCTGAGATCAACGATGACCTTCTCGCCGATCGTGACCTGCGCCTTGCCGTTGGCGTCATTCAGCGCCCACCATTGCTCGTTCTGCCCCTGACCGAGCAACGCATGCATGAGATTGGTCAACGTCACGCTGCCGCCATGCGCCGTGACGTTTGCGTCGAGCTCGAGATGCGGCGCCGCGAAGGTCACCTGCGCGCCCGGGGCAAGCTCGAGCGGCGCATCGACCACGATCTGCTTGCTGCTCGCAACGTTGAGCCCACCCAGCTTGGCGGCATTGAGTGCGTCCGAATTGAACAGCGCCGTCCCGATCCGGTCGTCGGGCAACGCCGACGAGGCATTCAGCGTGTCGGTGATCCCGGCCGTTCGGCCGAACACGACCCGCGCGTCGGATGCGGCGGTGAGGCCGATTCCCGAATAGCCGCCGAGCGCGAGCTTGCCCTGGAGCGGCGCGACATTCTGAGACAGCTTGTAGCCGTCGGCGATGCCGTCCGGCCGCTCCGTGGTCTGGCGTGAACCGGTGACGACATCCGCGAGGATGTCCGCTTCGAACACCGCCGTCGGCGTCGACAGCACCAGAGACCCGGCGTCGCGACCGATGGTGTAGCCGTCCTCCCAGCGGCTCGTCAGCCGGCCCTTGCCGAACGGATTGGCCCAGACTTCGGTCAGATTCGGCGCAACCTTGCCGCCGAGCTTGTGCTCGCGGATGAATCCGGCGCCAAGACCGTAATACGTCGTATCGGCGCGTGCCTGCCCGATGCTGTAGAGGCGGCCGTCCGCGCCCAGCAGATTGGAGGTGAGGACATAACCGCCCTGATAGCTGAGCGAGCCGCCGGAGACGTCGAACACCGCCCCTTTCTGCGCGACGACCTCCGGCCCGGCCAGCGTGACGGTGCCGCCGACCGCGGCCCATTCGCCGATCCGGTGAGCGCTGTTGGCGAGATAGCCGGAGACCTCGAGCAGGCCGCCCGGCGTATAGTAGCGGTCGGTCGCATAGCCACCGCTGCCTGCCGGCACCAACACCAGGTCGCGCGCGTCGATCCAGATATCCGCGTTCTTCAGGTAGTCCGCATCACGGTTGCCGGGCGAGTCGCGCAGCTCATTGCCTTGCACGTTGATCAGCAGGTTGTTGGACGACATCGGCAGCAGCACGCCGCGCACGCCCGAGACGTCGATGACCGATCCGCTCTCGGCGAAGACGCGATGGCTGGCGCTGACCGCCACCTGGCCACCTTGCGCCTGCGTGATCGAGCTGTCCTTGAAGGTGACGGTGCCGCCGCTGACGATCTCGATCCGTCCCTGGTCGAGCCGGTCGGACAGCTGCGAAAGGTTGTCGAACTGGGCGTTGGCAACCGGAGCATGGGTGAACGCCGTGGAATCGGCGACCAACTGGCTGCGCTGGCTGTCGAGCGCGGTCTCGCTGCTGTCGAGCTCGGGCAGGATCGTGGTCAGGCTGCCGCTGCCGAGCGTGATGCTGCCGGCCGCATCGGAAGCTGCGTTCAACAGGTGGATCGTGCCGCGGGTGTTGACCGAGCTGGTGGCGACCAGCACCCCGTCCTGGGCGATGCTGCGGCCCGCCAGCGTGATGTCGCCCTGCTGGGCGAAGATCAGGCCGGAATTGCCGACCGCCGCGATCGCATCGCGCACGATCGGCGAGATTTCGTTGCCGCGCGTGGTCGAGGCCTGGTTGGCGTCGGTGCTGTAACCCGGCCGCAGCAGAAAGTCGTTACCGGCGGCAAGTTGCACCTGGCCCCGCGGCGCGCTGATCGAGCCGGCATTGCTGACCTCGGTGCCCATCAGCAGGACGAAGCCGCCGCCCTGCGTCACCGACGACGGCGCGTTGGTCGAGATCAGCGCACCGGCCTCGACCCTGACGGCACCGCGCGCGCCGGTGAAGCTCGGCACGTATTGGCCGCCGGCCTGCTGCGCGTAGATGCCGTTGGTGAGGAACTGGGTATCGGTGATGCCAGCGCTCGAGGCGATCAGCGAGCCGACATTCACCTGGCTCGCGCCGCCGAAGATGATGCCGTTCTGGTTGATCACATAGACCGAGCCGTCGGCCTTAATATTGCCGAGGATCTGGCTCGGCGCCGTGCTGCCGGCCACGCGGTTGAGCGCGACCCAATTGGCATTGCCTTGCTGGTCGAAGGTCAGCGTGGTGCGTGCGCCGACGTTGAACGAATTCCAGTTGAGGATCGCCTGCGCCCGGGTTTGCCGGATGCCGACCTGGGTCTGGCCTGTGGCATCGATCGCCTGCGTCGGCGCGTTCGCGCCCTGCCATCCCTGCGCCGCCTGCAGTCCGCCGGGCGCAAGGCCGTTGGGGACCGCGACCTGCGGCAGCGTCACCGAACGCTGCGAGGCCTGCGCCGCGCTGCGCGCTGCATTCTGCAAGCCCTGCATCGCCTGGATGGCGCGCGTCGCCCGCGTCATCGCATCCTGGCCCTGCTTGGCGGCGGCCGCCGCATCCTGCGCCGTCGATTGCGACGCAGCCATCGCCGCGGCCGATGGTGAGGCTGTCCAGGCCGACCCAAACGGACGCGCGGTCACCGGCGCGTTGGCAAGCAATGCCGCAACGCTGACGCTGCCGAACAACGCAGCGCGAATGGTGGCGCGGGAGAGAGAGCTGGAGAAGCGGGGAACCATGGGATCGCTTTCTTGCGCGGGAGCCATATGCAGCCGAGTCTTCGTGTCGGCGCCGGCACCGAGACCCTCGCGGCTGTGACGATCCCGACTAGGGCGACCCGCACGCTGGACCCGAACTTTTTTCGCAAGCCCCGCGCGGCGCCTCCTCAGCTCAGCAACACGATGCCGCCGGGAAGTGCTTTGGCCTTCACACCAAAGGCTTGCTCGAGTTGCAGGAGAACCTCGTCGGTGCGGTCGATATGGAAGCGGCCGTTGACCAGACGGGCGTTCAGTTCGGCATTGACGATGAAGATCCGGCCCGATCGGTACCGGTTCACCTCCTCCACCACCTTGGGCAGCGGCGTGTAACGGAAGATCAGCAAGCCCTCTTGCCAGGCTGCCTCGACCGCCGGATCGATCGCGACGATATCGCCGAGGCGCCGCTCGTCATAGGCGACCTGCTGCTTCTCACGAACGACGCGGGCATTTCCCTGATGCTCGACGCGAACCTCGCCTCCCAGGCAGGTGACGCGCACCTCGGCGCCGAGGTAGCGCACGTCGAACGAGGCTTGCGTTGCCACCGTCTGACCGCTGGACGCAATCACGGTCACAGGTTTGGCCAGTCGCGGACTGGTCGCGATCGATGCCTGTCCGGTGATCAACTCGATCCGGCTGCTGTCGCCATGGTCCGGCCGCAACGCGATGCTGGTTCGCGTATCCAGGTTGATCGACACGCTGTCGTTCAGCGCAAGCTTGCGCTGCTCTCCCGTCCCTGTCCGATAGTCCGCCGCAAGCTCGGACCATGACGGCCAGAGTTCGAGCGGCGGGTGCAGCGCCACCGCTCCTGCGGCCACCGCTGCGGTCGCAAGTCCGCCGCGAAGCACCAGCCTGCGGGTCATCACGCGCCGGGCCTCGCCATCGAGCAATGCGTCGACCGATGCAGGATCATAGCGGAGGTTATCACTGGCGTTGCCGACAGTTTCCCAAACCTTGCTGGCCTTGGCAAAGGCGATCGCATGGGCCGCGCTCTGCCGGCGCCATAGCTGGAATGCGTCGGCGTCCTCGACCGTCGCGTCGCCGGACGTCAAGCGCCTCACCCAGGCATGTGCTTCCTGCTCCAATGCGCCAAGCGCCATCGTCGATTTGCCGCCTTTGCCCGTCATGCGGACATGCCTCGCAGCGCGCCCGGTCGGCGGCTGTCGCCGCCGGGTCGTCCGCTTGTCCATTTGACGTTCGCCATGGCCATGAACCGCACAATTATTTTCCGAGCTTCAGCGCGCATTGTTCCTGGGCGATGCGAAGCTCCTTCTCAACCAGGCGCAACGAGACCCCAAGCCGGCTGGCAATTTCCCGCTGCGGCATGCCTTGAAGGCGCGCCGCCAGCAGGATGACCCGGCGGCGCGGCGTCAGTTCCGCGATCGCCTTCTGCAGCGCCTCGATCTCGAAGCGGGCTTCCGCAATCTGGCCCGGCCCCGGCGCATCGTCCACGATATGAAGCAGATCCTGGACCTCGTTGCGCGCCAGGCGGCGTTTCTCGGCGCGCTGCCGGTCGATCGCGACATTGAACGCCATGCGGAACAGATACGCGGCCGGGCTTTGCACCGACCCGGCCACTTCGGCCTGCCCGAGACGGAGATAAGTGTCCTGCAACGCATCGCCGGCGAGCTCCGCCGATCCCAGGCGGCGGCTCAGCCGCAGCTTGAGATCATCGTAGCGGGCGGCCAGAAAGTTGCGCAGCATGATGCGGGTTGCGTCGCTCATCGCATCCAGCTCATTTCGCCGCGCCGCTGGTACGGATCGCGTCGATCCCGGCGCAATCCTGCGTCTGGTCCGACGGGCGCGCCGCGACAACCATCGTCAGGGGTTGCGCGATGCCCGGCGGCGGCGCCTCCTTGATTTTCAACCCGCGCAGCGTCGTCTCGATCGTGCCATCGACGCGCGCATCGCCGGTCTTGCCCAGCAGCCTGGCCTGCTCAACGGTTCCCGTTGGCGCGATCCAGAACTGGACGGCGATCCGATAGCGGCCCGGTCGCAGCAGCGTGTCCTTGCAGAACGCGTCGCGGACGCGTTCCTGCACCACGGCATAGTAGCGGTCACGAACCGCCGGATCGGCCTTTCGCGCGTCGATCTCTGGCGTCGCGCGCTGCCCGGCCGCCGGCGACGAGGGCACGATCACCACCGCATTCTCCGACGTCAGACGGCCGACAAGCCCGGTGCCATCGAGCAGGATCTGCAAGGCTTCGGACGGCGCGAAGACGCCCCGCACCTCGCCCGAGCGCCGGCCGGTCGCGAGCCGTGCGTCATAGAGCACCTCGCGCTTCGAGGTGGCGCCGTAGCTCTCCAACGCGGAGGTCAGGGGTTGCGACGGAATATCGAACGTCATCGGCGGCGCGGCAGCGGCCGCGCCCTGTTGTCCCGCCGCGACATCGGCGCCGGCGCCCAGCATGCAAAGACAGATCAAAACGCGTAGTCGACGAGCGTCTGAGGGGCGCCCTGCCAAGCCCCTCGAAAGATATCCAATACTCATCGCATCCGCGTCGATTGTTTCCCGGGCGGGTCACTGTGTCCAATCTGCAACGTTAACGCCGAAGTGTGACAACGGTGCGTAAGCCGCTGTGCGGGGGTCCGACCCGCACTGGAACGGCAGCCCGCTCTACTTCTTCAGCTCGGCATAGAGCTGCATCACCCGCTGCGGCAGCACGTCGATGCGCGGCACGCGAAGCGCGTGGCGCGCGCCGAAGATGCGATCGAGCTGGGCAAATCGCCCCTCGCCGATGCCGAAGGCGAACAGATCGGTGCCGCGCCGGCGCAACTGCTGAGCGGCACGGCGCGCGTCCTCGACCAGATATTGCGGGTCCGGGACATCGACGTCGGACGGCTCGCCATCGGTGAGGACGAGCAGCACCTTGCGGAACGCACGGCGTCCCGCGAGATAGCCCCCCGCATGCCGCAACGCTGCACCGAGCCGGGTGGAATGGCTACTGCCGAGACTGGCGAGCCGCGACCGAATGATGGCATCCATCGGCTCGTCAAAGCCCTTGATGCGCAGATAGCCGACGCGCTCGCGGCCGTCGGAGCTGAAACCGTGCACCGCGATCGCATCATTGGCGGCGTCGACCGCCGCCGCCATGATTGCGGCGGCCTTGCGCTCGACATCGAGAACCGAGCGGCCACGGTGGTCGCGGTCGGCGGTCGATTGCGACAGGTCGAGCAGCAGCAGGATGGCGAGATCGCGCGGCCCCGGCGCATCGCGCTGGTAGACCCTGGGTTCGCTGATACTGCCGGCGCGCCGCTCGATCGTCAGCGCAATCGCCGCGTCGATATCGAGCGCCTCGCCGTCGCGCTGGCCCTTGTGCCTGATTCGCCGTCCGATCGACGCATCGCGCGTCAGTCGCGTGATCCAGCGAACGGTCTCGGCGTCGGTCGGCGGATCGAAGGATTTGGCGGAGGCGACGGCATCGGTCTCCAGAATGGTGGTCCAGTCGGCCCGCTCGGCCCGCGCGGCATAATCCCATTCCGGATAGGTCGCGACCGGAAATCCATCGAGCAACGTGACCGCGCTGGGCTTCGCACGCAGCGTCTCGTCCGGCCGGGCATTGTCGTCGGTGGAGCGTCCATCCGCGTCATCACGCCGTTCGATCCGGACGGAATCGACCGCGAGTTCGATGGTCTCGGTCGGGCTGTCCGGTTGATCGCCAAAATCCCACAGCGCCAGATTGTCGTCGCGATAGGCCGGTTCAACCACATAGCTCCTGGCATTGAACTGCAACCGCATCTGCCCGATGTCATTGCCGAGCAGGCCGCCGATCTCGCGGCTGATCGCCGGATCGGTCCACCGGTCCGCGGCAGCGGCAAACAGCTGTCGTCCCTTGCTCACCCACGCATCCGGATCGTGATAGTCCGGATCGATCAGCGCCCGCGCCAGCCGCATCATCAGCCCGGCCGCCGTCGCCTGTTCGGACGGCACAGCGCTGTGAAATGGCAGCCAAAGCCGGCGCAGCCCGGGCATGTCGCCGAGTGCCAGCGTCTCGACCCGGGCATCCTCGATCAGCGACACCAGCGCGATTTGCAGCGCCTTCAATCGCCCGACCGAAAAGCGGACAGTGGAATGCGCAAGATGCGCGCCGGCATGCGCCACCGCCGCGAGATAGATGGCATCCGCCCCCTCGCCCGCGAAGCCGGGAAAGGTCTCCGGGAGGCCGATGAAGCCGGCGGAGAGCGAGGTGCGCCGCGGGACCGGTGTCGGTGCAATGGCAAGCTTGCGGAAACGCGGCTTTCTGTTCCACAGCGCGAGCATGGTCGCTGCGAGGCGCTTCTCCAGCCGGGCAAAATCATCGCTGGTCCGGCCGACCGCGAACAGCCGCACCGAGAGCTGATCGTCGAGTGCGAAATAGCCGCGGCGGCGCGATGCGCGGCCGCCACTCGCGCGCAAGCCGGCCGAAACCCAGGCGGCAAAGTCCGCGGCGCCGGCATGCGCCAGCAGTTGCTCCAGCCGGCCGATCGCAAGACCCACCGATTCCGGACCCGCCTCTGCGAGCTCGCCAAGCGCGGCAAGAACGGCGGCGAGGTCTCCGGCATCCGCGAGCCGCGGCAGCACCTTGGACATCTCGGCGAGTAGCGCATGGGCAACGCGGCTCCCCGCGCTGCGGCCGATACCACCGGCGGCGCGGCCGATCGCGATCAGATCGTCGGTCGACCGCGTTGCCGGCCATTGCTCGGACTGACGCAGAAAGCCCAGCAGCACGGCGTGGCCGAGATTGGCCTCGAACAGATGGAGCACGGCCTCGTCCCAGGCCGGGAGGTGATCGGGCTGGCCTGTTCGGCGCAACGCGGCTCGCGCGGTCTGCACGGCCGCGCCGAGCTCATCGTGGCCGCGCAGCAGCGCCGCAAGCCGCCGCTCGGATCGGAAGCTATCGAGCGAACTGATTTGCGCGACCGCCACCTTGCGAGCTTCCATTCACGCGCAGGCCGAAATCACGTCGCGCAACGTGTTCCTGGTGTCCGCATCGTCCGTCAAGGGCACGACGATCGTGGTCTCGCACGCCTTCTCGAGGCTGATGCCGCAGCCGACCAGGCGGCCGGCATTCACCAGCATCCGGGTCGAGGCGCCTTCGTCGAGACCTTGGCCCTTCAGATTGCGGCTGTGCTGTGCGATCTTCACCAGGAGGTCGGCGAGATCACGCTCGATGCCCGCCTCGCGCGCCACCACCTCGGTTTCCGCCGAACGGTCGGGGTAGCCGAAGTCGAGCGCCGCGAAACGCTGCTTGGTGGATTCCTTGAGGTCCTTGATCGCGCTCTGGTAGCCCGGATTGTAGGAGATCACGAGCTGAAAGTCGGAATGGGCGTGGATCAGCTCGCCGCGCTTCTCCAGCGGCAGCACGCGCCGATCGTCGGTCAATGGATGGATCACGACCGTGGTGTCCTGACGTGCCTCGACGATCTCGTCGAGATAGCAGATCGCGCCAAGGCGCACGGCCGTGGTCAGCGGACCGTCGCTCCACACCGTCCCCTCCGCATCGAGCAGCCAGCGGCCGACCAGATCCGCCGCCGTCATGTCCTCATGACAGGCGACCGTGATCAGCGGGCGGCCGAGCCGCCACGCCATATACTCGATGAAGCGGGTCTTGCCGCAGCCAGTGGGGCCTTTCAGCATCACCGGCATGCGGCTCGCATAGGCCGCACCGAACAGTTCGACCTCGTCCTTGAGCGGCCGGTAATACGGCTCCTCGCGGATGCGGTACTGGTCAAGCAGCAAAGCGGGATTGGACAAGCTCACGCCTCCCATGATCGCGCAGGCAGCCGTTCGCAACCGGACATCACGATGCGAGCAGTTCCTTGAGCTTGGTGTCGATGAAGCCGACATCGACCGGATTGGTCCCCGGCCCGCCCGCGAAGTGGCCCCAGATCGACGGCACCGGCACGAACTTGGCGTTCGGCATGTTCGCCACCTCGTTCTCGCTGTCTTCAGGCGGGAAGTAGAGATCGGTCTGCCCCGGCATGACATAGGCCTTGGCCTTGATCGCCCTCAGCGCGGCCTTGAAGTCGCCGTTGTAGACCTCGTTGGCGCTGATATCGCCGTTCTGCCAGGTCCACAGCATCGCGAGCAGATTGTTCGGATCCTTGGGCAGGAAGAAGCCCTCCCAGAACGCGACCAGGAAATCCTCCAGCGACGAATAGCCCATCGTCTTGATGTCGAGCTGCTCGCGATAGAACGCCTGCGAGAAGCCCCAGCCGGCATAGACCCGCGCGGCGGCGCGCAGGCCGCGGGCGGGCTTGTCGGTGTACCAGCCCTCCTTCCACGCGGCGTCCGCCGTGAGCGCGGCCTTGACGCCTTCGAGGAACACGTAGTTGTGCCGGGAGCACTTCGCCGAGCCGCAGAACGGCGCCAGCAGATCCATCATGTCGGGATAGAGCGCGCCCCAATGGAACGTCTGCAACGCCCCCATCGACCAGCCGACCACCAGGCGAATGTGCTTGATACCGAACTTCTCGGTCACCAGCCGGTGCTGGGCACGCACATTGTCGTAGGCCGTCACCTGCGGAAAGCGCG
Organism: Bradyrhizobium sp. UBA2491; assembly: GCF_002341725.1. Taxonomy (NCBI): domain Bacteria; kingdom Pseudomonadati; phylum Pseudomonadota; class Alphaproteobacteria; order Hyphomicrobiales; family Nitrobacteraceae; genus Bradyrhizobium; species Bradyrhizobium sp. UBA2491. The sequence goes on along the minus strand of NZ_DDOP01000079.1, from coordinate 109,154 downwards.
GTCCGTTATAGGGTTCCGGCGTGTTGCTCGGCGACGACGACAGGCCGTTGCCCAGCATGTTCGGAATGATGATGAAGTATTTCGCGGGGTCGAGCGCCATGCCCGGCCCGATCAGCCATTCATTGTCATAGTGCTGGCCCGAGTACCAGGTCGGATAGACGATCACATTGTCCTTGGCCGCATTGAGCTGGCCAAACGTCTTGTAGGCAAGCTTGCAGTCGCGAATGGTCGCGCCGCGCTGCAAGGCCAAATTGCCGAGATCATAGATCTGATAGTCGACGCTCATTGATGTATCCTTCTTGCTTGATTGAGCTGATCGCTTACGCGGGCCGCGCCACCTTTTCGGTCGAAGAGTCCACCCGCGCGATCGCGCCGTACACGATGCCGGCGACCAGCGCGGCTGAGATCGCAGTGGACAACCCCGGCATCAGGTTTTCAACCGCAAAAGCGCACAGCGACCCGATGCCCCAGGCAATGAAGGGCTTGGCACGCCAGTCGACATCCGCACGCGCCTCGGTGCGCAGCAGATACTGATCGACCAGGATGATCGCGCCGATCGGCGGCACCAGGATGCCGAGCAGCGACAGCCACTGGATGAAGAACGCCCAGACGTTGCCTGCCGCCACGACGATGCCGATGACGCCGAGGATCACGGCCATCAGCCGCATATTGGTACCGAGGATACGGGACCAGCCGGTGGCCGCATTGTAAAGACAATGTGAGCACACCGAGCCGAGATTGGTGTAGAGAAAGATGAACGCGAGGATGCTGAGCCAGGTCAGCTGCTTGCCGTTCATGAAGCCGAACATGTTGTCGACGCCGAACGGATTGGCGTTCGGCACCGCGAGCGCAGCCGTCATCACGCCGCCGACCAGCATCGCCACCAGATTGGCGAACGGAAACGCGCTGAACGTGGCGAACAGCGATGCTCTGGGGCTGGGCGCCCAGCGGTTGAAGTCAGCGGTCACGGTGCCAGCATCGATGAACAGCGCCAGCACCACCGTGAGGCCGACGCCCATCGACATGCTGGCCACACCATTGTTGCCGGCATAGCTGAAGATCGCCGCCGACGTCGTGGTCGACGCCGCGTCGGCCGCGACCCAGAGGCCGAGCACGACGAACAGCGGCACCGACGCCAGCCCGATATAGTGCAATCCCTTCACCCCGACGAAAGTGATCCCGATATAGAGCACGCCGGCGACGATGGTCATCGCCACGTAGTTGAGACCGTAGGTCGAGGAAATCAAGGCGCCGGTGATGCCGGTCTGCACCGCATACCAGCCGAGCAGCAGTGTCGACAGCAGGCCCGACGCCAGCACATAACCCTTCTTGCCGAACACGATGCTGGCGATCAGGGCGAAGTTCATGCCCTTCCGCGTGCCGATCAGGCCAAGCGCGCCGACATACGCAAACATGATCAGATTGCCGATGATCATCGCCACCAGCGCATTCTTGAATCCCATGCCCAGCACCAGCAGCGATCCGGTCATCGCGCCGGTGATGATCATCGGAAAGCCCAGCCACACCATGGTAACCGAGAACGCGCTGCGCCGGGCGCTGATCGGCACCGGCTCGTGCTCAAACTCGTGGCCGAGAAGGTCGTCGATTTGCCCCTCGGCATGATGAACGACACCGCTATTGGCTTCGCTGCTCATGGCAACCCCCGTTTCCCCTTGCAACAGTTTTCGGTACCGTGCCGGCGCGCGTGATCGCGCCGGCACGGCTCGATCTCTCAAATCAACGGTGTGCGACCTTCTGGTTGGGAATGCCCTCGATCGGACATTCGTCGGTTCCGACGGACGGACGGGTCATGGCTTCGACCATTTCCCGCGTGCCTTCGGGATCCGTGATCCAGTTCTTGTAGAACGTGTACGGGCACACCGCGTGGCCGCGGTCGCCTTCGCCGGAGTTGATCAGACCGGTATAGCCGCGGTGCATCAGCTTGAAGAGATGGTTCTGCGACTGCATGTTGCGGCGGGCGTCGCGGATCAGGGAAACCGAGAGCTGGGCGTACTGGATGCCGTTCTCCTCGGTGCCGCACTCGCCGAGCGTCCGGCCGTCGAAGCCGATCAGCGCCGAATGGCCGAAGTAGGAATAGACGCCGTCGAAGCCGGAGGCATTGGCGACCGCGACGTAGCAATTGTTGGCCCAGGCCATCGATTTCGAGATCTGGATCTGCTGCTCCTTCGCCGGATACATGTAGCCCTGACAGCGCACGATCAGCTCGGCGCCGCGCATCGCGCAGTCACGCCAGATCTCCGGATAGTTGCCGTCGTCGCAGATGATCAGGCTGATCTTCAGCCCCTTCGGCCCTTCCGAGACATAGGTGCAATCGCCGGGGTACCAGCCCTCGATCGGCACCCAGGGCATGATCTTGCGATACTTCTGCACGATCTCGCCCTTGTCGTTCATCAGGATCAAGGTGTTGTACGGCGCCTTGTTGGGATGCTCCTCGTGACGTTCGCCGGTCAGCGAGAACACGCCCCAGACCTTGGCCTTGCGGCAGGCGTCGGCGAAGATGCGGGTCTCCTCGCCCGGCACCGACGAGGCCGTCTCGTACATCTCCTTGGAGTCGTACATGATGCCGTGGGTCGAGTATTCCGGGAAGATCACGAGGTCCATGCCCGGCAGGCCGAGTTTCATGCCCTCGACCATCTTGGCGATGTTGCGCGCGTTCTCCAGCACCTCGGCCTTGGTGTGCAGGCGCGGCATCTTGTAGTTGACCACGGCAACGCCGACCGTGTCCTTGCTGCTCGATATGTCTCCATGCAACATGTCTCGACTCCCTTTCTTGAACAATAAGTCCCGCTACACGGCCATGTGCAGCTGGATGAGATCATCGGTGAGCTCACCGATCGCGCCCTTGGCGACGACGCGTCCCTTTTCGAGCAGCGCGAAGCGGTGAGACGCACGCCGCGCGAACGCGACATTCTGCTCGACCAGCACGACCGTGATGCCGCGCTCGCGGTTGAGGCGCGTGATCACGTCCTCGATCTGCTCGACGATGTTCGGCTGGATGCCTTCGGTCGGCTCATCCAGCAGGATGACCTTGGGCTGGGCCAGCAGCGCCCGCGCGATCGCAAGTTGCTGCTGCTGGCCGCCGGAGAGATTGCCGCCATAGCGGTTGAGAAAGTCCTTGAGCACCGGAAACAGCTCGAGCACCCATTCCTCGATGCCGTTGGCCGATTTGGCGGCGAAGGTGCCGAGCGTCAGGTTCTCCCGTACGGTGAATTTCGGCAGGATGCCGCGGCCCTGCGGCACGTAGGCGATGCCGGCCTTGGCGCGTTGATAGGTTCGCAGCGGCGAGATGTCGGCGCCATCGAGCGACAGCCGCCCGGTGACCCGGTCCATCAGGCCGAGGATGCTGCGCATCAGCGTGGTCTTGCCGACCCCGTTGCGGCCGAGCACCGAGAGGAATTCGCCGTTGCCGACCATCAGGTTGATGCCCTGCAAGGCGCGGCTGTTGCCGTAGAAGGCGTCGACGTCGGTCAGCTCAAGCATGGCTGATACCTCCCGATCCGAGATAGGCGCGGCGGACTTCCGGATGCGCCTCGACTTCCGCCGCGGTGCCTTCCGCCAGCATCTGGCCCATATGCATCACCGAGATGATGTCGCCGATCGCCTTGACGAAGCCCATGTCGTGCTCGACCACGATCAGCGTGTGCTTGCCCTTGAGCCGCGCGAACAATTCGGCGGTCTTGCGGGTCTCCTGCGCGGTCATGCCGGCAGTCGGCTCGTCCATCAGGATCAGCTCGGCGTCCTGGGCGACCAGCATGCCGATCTCCAGCCACTGGGTCTGGCCGTGCGACAGATAAGCGGCCGGCCGGTCGAGCTGTTCGGTGAGCCCGACCAGTTCGGCCAGGCGTTCGACGTCCTCGCGTCCGGCATTGCCGATATTCCAGCGCAGATTGCCGAGCACGGAGGTGCGGCGCGCCCGCGCCACTTCCAGGTTCTCGCTCGCCGAAAGCTCGCGGAACACGCTCGGCACCTGGAACTTGCGGCCGACCCCGGCGCGGGCGATCTCGTACTCCTCGAGATCCTGGAGCGCAGTGCCGTCAAAATTGACGGTGCCGCTGCTCGGCTTGACCTTGCCGCAGATGATGTCGAGCGCCGTGGTCTTGCCGGCGCCATTCGGCCCGATCAGGCAGCGCAGTTCGCCCTTGCGCACGCTCATGTTGAGCGCGTTGAGCGCCTTGAAGCCGTTGAAGGAGACCGAGACGTCGCGCAGATCGAGATGCGAGCTCATAGGCTGCCCTCCGTCTGGCCGACGCCTTGCGCAACGCGACCACTGGCAGCCTGGCGACGCTGCACGATCCAGCGCAGGATGACTTGCGCCAGGCCAGCGAGCCCTTTCGGCAGGAAAAGCACGACCAGCACGAACAGCGCGCCCATCACCAGCGTCCAGGTTTCGAGGAACGCCGCGGATTCGGACAGCGCACCCTGCATGCCCGCCACCAGCACGGCGCCGAGGAACGCCCCGACCAGGCTCTGCCGGCCGCCGACGGCGCACCACACCACGACCGAGAGCGACAGCTGCACGCCGAGGAAGGTCGGCGACGCAAACTCCATCACGACCGTGTAGAGCATGCCCGCAAGGCCCGCGATCGCCGCCGACAGCGCGAACACGAAGATCTGGTAGAGCGCGACGTCGTAGCCGAAGTAGCGCACCCGGCTCTCATGGTCACGGATCGCCTGCACGATCAGACCGGCCTTGGACTTCGTGAAGGCAAAGGCGACCAGCAGGCTGAGCAGCACGCAACAGGCGACGAGATAATAAGTGGCGCGGCCATAGGCGTCGAAGGCGACGCCGAAGATCTCGAGCTGGGCCAGATCGGTGATGCCGTTGAAGCCGCCGGTGTAACTCTGCTGGTCGATGATCACGAGATTGATCACCACCATGGTGGCGAGCGTGATGATCGAGACATAGACGCCGGTGACACGCCCGCGGAACATGAACCAGCCGAGCGCCGCCGCGACCAGCGCCGGCACGATCAGGCCCGCGGCGATGGCAAAGGACAGCGAGCGGAACGGCTCCCAGAACCACGGCAGATGCGCGACATTGTTCCAGACCATGAAATCCGGCAGACCACTTGCTCCGGTGTGCACAGGAACGGTCTTGAGCTTCAGCGCCATCGCCATGGCGTAGGAGCCGAGCCCGAAGCTCATCGCCTGGCCGAGATTGAGGATGCCGCCGAAGCCCCAGGACAGCCCCAGCGATATCGTGAGGATGCCGAGCACCAGATAGCGCGCGACCTTGTTGAGCAGGAAGTCGTTGTTGAGCAGCACAGGGAGCGCAAACACCATGGCGCAGACGACGAGTATCGGAGCAAGCTGCCCGATGAGGCGCTGCAATCCGCTGGAAGTAGAAGCATTCGACGGCATGAATCGGCGATCTGTCTCAGGCCCGCACGCGTGCGGTGAAAAGCCCTTCGGGGCGGAAACGGATGAGGACGACGATGGCGAGCAACACGATCGCCTTGGCCACCGTGTCGTTTTGCAGGAAGGCGATGCCGCCGGAGAGCTCGCCGAGGATGAAGGCGCTCGCCACGGTGCCGGCGAGGCTCTGCACGCCGCCGAGCACGACCACCATGAAGGCATCGACCACATAGCCGGTGCCCATGTCCGGCGAGACGCTCTTGAGCGGCGACACCAGTGCACCGGCGAGTCCTGCAAGGCCCGCACCGTAGGCAAAAGTCAGCGCGTAGACCCGCTTGGCGTTGATGCCGAACGAGGCCGCGACCGAGCGGTCCTGGATGATGGCGCGCAGCTTCATCCCGACCGGCGTCCGGTTCATCAGCAGCCAGGTCGCACCGAACAGCGCGATCGACACCACGAACAGGAACACCCGGTACGACGAGACCGAGATGCCGAACACGTCCATGCTGTCGGACAATGCCGGCGGCAGCTGCACGTAGCGCAGCTCGCTGCCGACCGAGAGCCGAACCGCCTGTTGCAGCATGATGCCGACGCCCCAGGTCGCGAGGATCGTATCCAGTGGCCGGTTGTTGAGCAGGCCCAGGACATAACGTTCGATGATCCAGCCGAACGCGGCGACCACGAGGAAGATCGGAACCAGGCTCGCCAGCAGGCCGAGCCCGAGATAGGTATGGAACACCCAGGAAGCATAGGCGCCGAGCATCACGAACTCGCCATGGGCGAGATTGATGATGCCCATCGAGCCGTAGATGATCGATAGCCCCAGCGCGACCAGCAGCAGGATCGACCCGATGCTGAGTCCCGTGACGATTTGTTCGATGAATTGGTCCACGTCGGGATCCGCTCTTCCGTGTTCGTTTGATGCACCCTGCCGCTCGCACGCATCTGCGCGAGAGTCGGCATTGCAGGAAGCTGGCCGCCGGCGCCGCACGCCGACGGCCTTCGTCAGCCCCCGTCGTCAGCTCTTCTCGACCAGGCCCTTCTCGGTGCAGGACTGCCCGGGATAGGCCGCGTAAGGCACCGGCTTCAGCCAATCCTTGGCTTCGACCAGGATCTCGAACTGGCCGTTCGACTTCGCCTGGGCGATCTTGGGCCACAGCCAGGTATGCAGGTTCTCCGGCTCGATCTGAACCTTGCCCTGCGGCGCGATCATGCTCTGACCCTTGACCGCGTCGCGGATGTTCGGCGGCGTGAGGTCGCTGGTCGCGAGCTTCTCTACCGCCTGCTTGAACAGATAGGTCTGGAAGTAGCAGGCCTCCGACACGAAATGCGTCACCTTGTCGGCGCCCCAGCGCTTCTTGTAGGCCTCGACGAATTTCTCGTTCTCCGGCGATTTGTGCACCATGAAGTACGGCGCCGAGGTGAAGTGACCGGCGGCCGCCTCGCCGCCCATCGCCGCGACCTCGTTCTCGGAGGTCGTCAGGCTCGCCATCGGCATCTTCTCGGGATCGAGGCCGGCAGCCTTGTACTGACGGTGCAGCGCGACCACGGAATCGCCGACCACTGTCGAGAAGATCACGTTCGGCTGGGTCGAGCGGATCTTGTTGATGACGGACGAGAATTCGGAATGGCCGAGCGGCACATATTCTTCCGCCACGACCTCGCCGCCGAGTTTCTCGAGCAGCTTCTTGCAGTAGTTGTTCTCTTCCTTCGGATAGATGTAGTTGGATCCGATCAGGTAGAACTTCTTGCCGAACTTCTTGACCAGCCAGGGCACGAACTCATCCTGCTGCTGATTCGGCACCGCGCCGGTGTAGATCACGTTCTTCGAGCACTCGCGGCCTTCGTAGAGCGTCGGATACCAATAGAGATTGTTCTGCCGCTCGAACACCGGAAGCACAGCCTTGCGGCTCGCCGAAGTGTAGGAGCCGAATACGCTGACGCATTTGTCGCCGACGACGAGCTTGCGTGCCTTCTCCGAGAAGGTGGCCGGATCGGAGGCGGGATCCTCGACGATCGGAACGATCTTGCTGCCCTTGATGCCGCCGGCGGCGTTGATTTCCTCGATCGCGAGCAGCGTTGCCTTGTTCAGCGATTCCTCGATGATCGCGGTCGTTCCGGTCAGCGAGAACAGCACGCCCACCTTGATCTCGCCGCCCGCGGCGTAAGCGAGGTCTGCGTTCTTGACCCAGATATGCGGCAGTCCGGCGCCGGCAAATGCGCCAAGCGCCGCGGTATTCCTCAGCAACGTCCGCCGTGAAATGCTCATCCTTAAGCTCCCTTCAGGACTGAAAAAACAAAAAGCCCTCCCGATGCGCGCTGACGCGAGCATTGGGAGGGCTTTGTTGCCGGTTGTGTCGAAGGCGGCTGTGTCGCCGCCGGCCCCGCTATTGGGGCTTACTGTTGATGATCGTAGCCAAGCAGTTCGAACGAGTCAACAATCGCCGCGGCGACTGCGCTTGCCGACACGCGACGATCCATCGCCTGTCGCCTGATGAAACCATAGGCTTCGGTTTCCGGCATCTGACGCGTCGCCATCAGGATCGCCTTGGCACGTTCCACCGTGCGCATCGAGCGCAGATTGTCGTCGAGCTTCTCGATCTTGCTGCGCAGCCGCCGTTCATAGCCGAACTGGCTGCGCGCCAGCACGAGGCTCGACAGCACCGCATTCGGCGTGAACGGCCGCGGCAGAACCGCATTGGGCGTCGCATGACACAGCGCGTCGGCCTGAACCGCTTCCGTCGCCGGCAGGATCACGACCAGCGCCGAACGCGCGTCGCCGGGAATCCACGGCAGCCGCCGTGCCAGATCCGAAGAATATTCGCAGTACACCACGTCGGCGTCGGCAGGCACGCTCTCCGGCATCGGCCAGACCTGCCGCACCCGCATCCTGAATCGTTGCAATTCGCGCATCAGCATGCCGATCTGATCGTCGACCGGCGCGACCACGACCGCCGACAGATCGGCGAGCTCTTGAACCATGGTCTTGCGCCCGCCGACTTCTCGGCTCGGCGACGGCTTACGCGACATTTCGTTCATTGGACGCTTCCTGTTTGCGTTGCCCGACCATATCCGATCAGGAACGGATCCGCATGCACCGCTTCCTTCGACTGGCTGACGACGTCGAACTGTCCCTTGCGGTTGGCCCGCCCGATCCGGGTCCACAGGTCGGTATGGCCCGACATCGGGTTGACGGTGACCGCACCTTGCGGTGCATCAAAACTGGTGCCGAACACCATGGAACGCAGCACCTCGGTGTCGAGCGAATTGACCTGCTCAAGCGCCTTCGCAAACAGATGCAGTTGGAAATAGGATGACTCGGCGCACATGTTGGTCGAGATATCGGCGCCGAACCGCTTCTTGAAGCGCTGCACGAACGCGTTGTTGGCGCTGCCTTCGACGCCCTGGAAGTAGGATGCAGCGGTCACGTGCCCCTCGCCGACGTCGAAGCCCATGGCGGCGATTTCGGCTTCCGTGGTGGTCAGGCTGGCGATCGGCGTCTGCTTTGGATCGAGCCCGACATTGGCATAGGCCTGATAGAGGAACACGGTGCCCTCGCCCACCACGGTCGAGAAGATCACGTCGGGCCGGACACGCTTGATGTCCTGGATGATCGGGACGAAGTCCTGCCAGCGCGCATAGACGTTGACGTAACGCTCGCCGACGACCGAGCCGCCATTGCTCTTGAGCAGCTCCCGCATCACCCGGTTGGACTCGCGCGGATAGATGTAGTCCGAACCCACGAAATAGAACCGTGTTCCGAACGTATCCATCAGATAGCGGCACAGCGCGAGGCTGTTTTGATTCGGCGAGGCGCCTGTGTAGATGACGTTCGGCGACGCCTCGAACCCCTCGTAAAGCGTCGGGTACCAAAGCAGGCCGTTCAGCCGTTCGACGACTGGCAGCACCGCCTTGCGGCTCGACGAGGTGTAGCAGCCGAACATAGTCGTAACCTGATCCTCCACCATCAACCGTTTGGCGTAGTGGCCATAGGCGGCCGAATCCGAACCAGGGTCATAGGCGACGGGAACCAGCTCGCGGCCGCACACCCCGCCGGCCTCGTTAACCTCCTCGATCGCAAGTTGCGTGCCCTGATATTGGGTTTCCTCGATCACCGACATGAAGCCGGTTCGCGAGAACAGCACGCCGATCCGCCACGGAGCGGATGTTGTTTGGGTAAGGTTCGACATGATCAGGCCCTCGACAGAATAGGAGGGACGAGAGGGATTATTGTTCTTGTTGCTCTCGAACAGCATTGCCGGGAGCGGAAGATTGCATGTCATCTGCCGCGAGACAAGGACCCTCGCAGCTCATCCTGTCAGCGACGTTGACGCGAAAGCAGGCAAGCCACGCCTCAACAGAGGCAGACCGCAGGTGCAGAGGTCCGCGGAGCAGCTATCTCCGGTAGTCGCGCTCGACTGCCCGCATCAAGCGCAGGGATGGATAGTCACTCCGGGGAAACCTACCGCCGACGCCATTGCAGCAGGGAATAAGGTGGGTTCGACTCGCCGTGATGCTCGAAGACCCCGTCGACATCGGCGCCGATCGCAACCGCCTGTGCGGGATCGCCGAGCAGATTGCCTACCATGCGCACGCCGCCGGCATGCGGCAGCTCGACGAGCACGGCGATGTAGGGACCGTGCCCCTTCAATGCAGCGTGCGATGGATGCCACGCCCGCTCCCAACTGAAGATCCGGCCATGCGGCTCGACCTCGGTCCATTCCGGATCGAAGGCGTGGCAATGATGGCAGATCCATTCCGGACCAAACTGCCAAGTGTCGCAATGGCGGCAGCGTTGCACCAGAAGCCTGCCCTGGCGCAGTCCTTCCCAATACGGCGCGGAAAGTCCGTCGGGCTCCGCCACCGGGATCGGCAGCCCGGCCGGAAGATAGCGCGCGTTGGCATCATTGCTCATAGAGTGGCGTCCGAACCGAGAATGAGGTTGCTGGCGGGAGAGACCATCGGACCTCCGATGACCATTGCGACGTCGTTGCGGCGGGCCTGGTTCGGCGATGTGCCGCGCACCTGGCGAACCGCTTCCAGGACCAGTTCGAAACCGTGCATGTAGCATTCGGCGAGATTGCCGCCGCTGGTGTTGAGCGGCAGCCGCCCGGAAGGCGCGATCAGATTGTCGAAGGTCAGGAAATCATTGGCCTCGTCCGGCCTGAAGAAGCCGTGCTCCGCCAGCGCCATCACGACGCCGCCGGTGAAATTCTCATACGCCTGCACCACGCCGACATCGGATGGCCCGACCCCGGCCATGCGATAGAGATCTGGCGCGACGGTCTCAAAACTCGCCGTGGCGTACAGCGGCGAATTGTGCGCGGTCGCCGCCGCGCGATGTCCGGACCCGGAAGCCGCGCCAAGCACATAGGCGCCCTTGTGCCGGAAGTCGCCGGCGCGCTCCGCCGGAACCAGCAGCAAGGCTGCGGCGCCGTCATTCTCCATGCAGCAATCGAACAGATGAAGCGGCTCCACGATCCAGCGCGAGGCGTCGTACTTGTCTGGCTCCAGCGGCCTGCCATGCATCACCGCGCGCGGATTGGCCTGCGCGTGATGGTAGGAGGCGAGCGCGATGGCACGCAACGCCTCCTGCCGAACGCCATGCTCGTGCATGTAGCGCTGGACCCGCATCGCAAACCGCTGCGGCGGCGCCAGCACGCCGTAAGGCATCAAATAGGATCGCTCGCCCGAAACGGTGAGGATGCCGGCCGCCTGCCCGAAGCGGCCGTACTGGCCCTGCGCCAGCGAGCGGAACACCACGACGCAGTCGGCAAGGCCCGCGACGATCGAGGCCGCCGCATTGGCAACCGCCGCGCAGCAGCCGCCGCCGCCACCGCCCCATTGCATCGTCGCGGTGCGCAGTTGGCGCGTGCCGAGCGCCGCGGCCAGCCGCGACGCTTCGCTGCGGTCGTCGCTGTAGGAGGAGAACCCGTCGATGTCGCGCGGATCGAGCCCGGCATCCGCGCAAGCTGCCAGAATGGCTTTCAACGCCAGCTTGAACTCCGGATCGGGAGACGCGCCATGACGATAATATTCGGTCTCGCCGATCCCGATCACCGCCACCCGGCCCCGCAGCGTCCGTTCGTCTCGTGCGCGTACCGTCACGGCTTGGTATCCTCCCGCGATGGCTGGCTGCCGAAAGCTCCGCCCGTAGCGAGTTGCGCGATGCGCGCGTCGTCATAGCCGAGCAGCTCACGCAGAACGTCTTCGGTATGCTGGCCGACGGCCGGTGCCGCGACGGGATCGACGATCGGCGTCCGCGAATAGCGGATCGGCAGGTTCACATTCGGCACCCAGCCGATCGTCTGGTGCGGAATCCTGGTGACGATTTCGCGCTCGCGCGCCTCCGGCGAGCGGATCGCCTCGCCGACACTGCGCACCTGGCCGCAGGGCACGCCGGCTGCCCGCATTCGTGACTGCCAGTGCGACCATGGCTGCCGGGCAAACGCCTCGCCGAGGATCGCAAACAACTCCTCGCGCCGGCGGATCCGGTCAGGACCCGTGGCGTAGATCTCGGCCGCGGCGAGATCCTCGCGCTCGAGCACCTGCGCCATCAAGCGCTGGAAGATCTTGTCGTTGCCGCAATTGATATAGAACGAACAATCGCTGGCCAGGAAGACGCCCGACGGGCAGGTGTCGGGACTGGTATTGCCGCTCCGCTTCGGATCGGCATTGTTGAAAAGCGACTGCATGGTCGCGTACCCGGTCATCAGGACGGCATTCTCGAACAATGATACTTCGATGGCCTGGCCGAGGCCACTGCGCTCACGCGCGAGCAGCGCGCCCAGGATCGCATTGCTCGCCATCATCGCGGTGCTGATGTCCATCACCGGCGACAAGGCCCGCACGCCTTCGCGATCGGCGTAGCCGTTCATCGAAACGAAGCCGCTCTCGACCTGCGCGATCGGGTCGAATCCCAGCCGGTCGGCAAACGCGCCGTCGCGGCCATAGGCCGACACCGCGCAGTAGACGATCTCGGGCCTGAGCTTGCGGCAGCTCTCATAGTCGAGCCCGAGCCGCGTCATGACGCCGGCCGAGAAATTCTCGACGACGACGTCGGCGGTTGCGATCAGCTCACGCGCGACCTGCAATCCCTCCGGGGATTTGAGATCGAGCGCGACGCTGCGCTTGTTGCGGTTGGTCCACAGGAACGGCGCACCGTGCCTGAGGTCCGGATGCAGCGGAGGATACCGCCGCAGATCGTCGCCCCGGCCGGGCGCCTCGACCTTGATCACCTCGGCGCCCATGTCCGCCAGGATCATGGTCGCGAACGGCCCCGCGATGAAGTGCGAGAAATCGATCACCCGGATTCCCTCGAGCGCCATCGGCGCGCCGGCCGGACGAGGCGTGTGCTCGGGGAATTCGGCTTCAAGCTGATCCAGCATGTGAGACATCCGTATGTCTTGAGAAAGGTTGATCCAGGTTCGCTGCCGTCGTCTTCAATTGCTGGTCGGCGCCGCGACCAGCGAGCACCCGCCCTGATCGAGCGGCCGGAACGCCTCGGAGCCCGTGAGCACGCCGACCTGCTCGAGCAAATCCCATTTGCTCTTCGATGCATTCGGGCTCTTGACCTTGAAGATGTACATGTTGTGGATGGCGCGGCCGTCCGCGCGCACCACGACGGGCCCGAACAAGGCGTCGTCGATCGGATTCTCCTTCAGCTTCCGGATCACTGCCTGCGCATCATTGGTTGCCGCGGCCTGTGCCGCGTTCAGATAGGCCAGCACCGAGGAATAGACGCCGGCATGGAATGCGGTCGGCGACTGCCCGTGTTGCCGCTCGCTGAACCGGGCCGACCAGGTGCGGCTGGCATCGTTGAGATCCCAGTAGAACGGCTGGGTAATGATCAACCCGTCGCCGACTGCTAGTCCGCTGGACTCGACGTCGTTGGTGGTGGTCAGCAGCGCTGCGAAGGTGCGCCCGCCCTGCTTCAGCCCGAATTCGGCGGATTGCTTGATCAGGCTGACGGTGTCGCCGCCGGCGGTGGCGAACGCGATCACGTCGGCGCCCGAGCCCTCGGCCTGCAAGATGAACGACGCATAGTCCGCATTGTTGATCGGCACATTGACCGATCCAAGAACGGTGCCGCCACCCGTGCCGATCACCGCCGTGCCGTCGCGGACCATCGATTTGCCGAGCGCATTGTCGGTGGCGATGAAGTACCATTTCTTGCCGCCATGCCGCACCAGATAGGCGCCGATCGTGTGCGATGCCGCCCAGGTATCGAAGGTCCATTGAATCGTGTTCGGCGAGCAGTACTTTCCGGTCAGGTCCGAAGACGCCGCGCTCGATGCGATCAGCGCTGCCTTGCTGCCACGCACGACCTCGTTGACGGCAAGCCCGACCGCCGAGTTCGGCACGTCAGCGACCGCATCGACTTTCTCCTGGTCGATCCAGCGTCGCGCGATCGCGGCGCCGACATCGGCCTTGTTCTGATGGTCAGCCGAGACGATCTCGACCTTGAAATCGGGATGCAGCCGCATGAAGTCCTCGGCCGCCATCCTGGCTGCCGTCACCGACCCTTCGCCGGCATTGTCCGAATAGGGCCCGGATGCGTCGTTGAGCACGCCGATCTTCAGGGAACGCGCGGCGTCCGCCGATGCCGGCGAGGTGGCGCTAGCGGCCAGCAGCGACAGCGCGAGAATGCGAGAGAGATATTTCACTTCTTTCCACCCATGTTGTGTTGTTGTTTTCAGAGATCGAGCACGAGCATGCCGGATTTGGCGCCCGAGCAGCAGATCATCACGCTCCGGTTCGTCGCCTGCTCTTCCTCGCTCAGGAACTGATCGCGGTGATCCGGTATGCCTTCGAGCACCCGCGTCTCGCAGGTGCCGCAGACCCCTTCAGTGCAGGCATAGTTCGCGGCGATCCCGGCATCGAGCAGCGCATCGAGGATGGTTTTGCCGGGCTCGACCGCAATCGTGCGGTTGCTCCGCGCGAGCCGGACCGCGAAGCCGCCCTCGGTCGCCGGCGCTTCCCGCGCCTTGAAATATTCGACATGCACGTGATCGGCCGGACGATCGGCGGTCACCGTCTCGAATGCCGCGAGCATGGGCACCGGCCCGCAACAATAGAGATGCGCGTCAGCCGGTGCGCTCCTGACGATGGCCGCGAGATCGAACACCCGTCCCGCCCGCGCGTCGTCGAAATCGACGTGCAGGCTGGCATCGGATCGGAACGCGCCGAGTTCGTCGAGAAACGCGGCAGCGGCACGCGTCCGCGCGGCGTAGTACAGGTCCCAGGGGCGGCCGAGCGCTTCGAGGCGCCGGATCATCGACAGCAACGGTGTGATGCCGATGCCCCCGGCGATCAAAACCGAGTGTTCGGCTTCTTCGCAAAGCGCGAAGTTATTGCGCGGCAGGGAGATCGTCATGATCTCCCCGACCCTGACGGTGTCATGAACGAAGCTGGAGCCGCCGCGGCTCTCGGCATCCTTGTTCACCGCGATGACATAGCGATGCCGCTCGCGCTGATCGTTGAGCAGCGAGTAGCTGCGGATCATGCCGTTCGGCAGATGCAGGTCGATATGGCTGCCGGCGGTGAACGGGGCCAGCTCACTGCCGGTCGGCGCGATCAGCTCATAGGAATGGATACGCTCGGCCTCGTAGCCGATGCGCTTGACCAGCACCTGCTGGGTGTCGGCCGTATGGCCGGATGCGCTCACAGCTCGTACCCGAAATCGGCGCCGAGCTTCGCCCGCATGAACGGCGCGCCGACATCGACCCAGGAATCCTCCGGCGGCAGCCGCAGCGACACCGCCCGCACCATGAACACGTCGGGGTCCGAGACGCCCTTCGGCTTGATCGCGTGATCGCGATAGGCACCGAGCGCCTCCAGAATGAAGCGCCGCGTCATCGCGATGCCGGTATCGCTCGAGCAGAGCGTCTCCTTGGTGCGATCGAAGATCGGCGAGACGCCGCTCTGACAGGCACCGTCCTGCACCCAGAGCCCCGGCAGGCCCGAGAACCAGGTGGTCCGCTGCGCCTCGTAGTCGAACTGAAAACCGTTCTGCGGATTGTATTTGGTCCAGTAGCCGGCATACGGCACCGTCACCGGGTGCTCGACGAGCGCGTGCCGGCTGGCGTGGCCGCTTTCGCGACCCTTGTGGCCCTCCGCGAACACCTGCCGGGTTTTCTCCAACAGCGGTTCCGACGGATGATAGGAGAACATGATGCAGAGCGTGTTCTCGTCGTCGATCGGCACCCAGGCATGCCCGCTCAGATCCGGGAACGGCGAGAGTGGAGGCACCAGCGTATAGAACGGCAGCATGAACTGGTTGACCCGCCAGTACAGCGTGTTGGCATCGTAGTTGCGCCGCGCCGCGATGCTCATGCCGAAATCCTGCTTGATGCATTCGAAGGTCGGCCGCAGGTCGCGCTTCTGGATCCAGGCGCTGGTGGTGCCCTGCGCGTCGAGCCTCCCGTGCAGCAGCGGCGCATGTGCGGAGTCGATCTCGCCCTCGACCGCCTGCAACCAGTTGCACTCCTGCACGCGCACCGAGACATGCACCTGCTCGGCCGGCACCAGATTCCATTCGAGGTTCGGCAGCGGCGGAAGCTCGGCCTGGTCGGGACCCATATAGGTCCAGATCATTCCGTTGCGCTCCTTGCAGGGATAGGCCTTGATCCGCACCCGCTCCTTGAGGCGGCTGCGCACCGGCTCCGCCGGCATGTCGGTCACCGCGCCAGTGACGTCGAACTTCCAGCCGTGATAGACGCAGCGCAGCCCGCAATCCTCGTTTCGTGCGAAGATCAGCGGCGCACCGCGATGCGGACAGGCCTGGTCGACCAGCCCGACGCGGCCCTCGGTGTCGCGGAAAGCGACCAGATCCTCGCCAAGCAAACGGATGCGCTTCGGCTGCCCGTCCTTGGCGAGATCCGCCGACGGCAGGAACGGAATCCAGTACAGCCGAAACAGGTCGCCGAGCGGCGTGCCTTTGCCGACCCTCACCAGGCGTTCATTGTCTTCGCGCGAGAGCATGGTTTGCCTCCTTCAATTGCGGGTGGTCGGACCGGCCGCATTGCCCAACAGCGCGGCGACGCGGTCGGACAACCCGAGGTCCTGTGCGGTCCAAAGCGGATCGGATGCGGCGAGCGGCTGGCGTGGAACGGGAGGTTGCTTGCCCTCCTCCACCAGGTCGACGATCAACTCGATGCGCCGCCGCTCGAGCGCCCTGAGGGCATCCTCGACGACGGCCGCCTCAGCCGTGCATCCCGGAAGCTCCGGATAGGCGAGACGAACCCGCCAATGTCCCGGCTCGGTCTCGACCGCCTCTGCCTCGAGCAGATAGGGAATCGACAGCAGCTCGCGCAGGTCCAACGGCAACCTCCCTGAACGACGTCTTCGCGTCCATTTGATACGTATACGTACTACATGGTCGAATGGCTGACAAGGGCCGAAAACCATTGCCTCGCTCGGGGAACAGACCGGGGTGCGATTGACCGCAGGGTTGAGGACGTCAGGCCAAGCTGCTAACGGCTAACGCGAATTCGTGAAATCGGGGTCGAACGACGGCATGGCAGCCGACAAGGCAAGGAAGACCAGTTCGGCCGCAGACGTCGCGCGCGACTGGCAACTCGAAGGCGGCGTCGGATTTCTGCTGCGGCTGCTGGAGGCCCGCTACGACGGGCTCTATCAAAGCATGACGCGCCAGAGCGACATCACGCCGCGGCAATTCGGCGTGCTGATGGCGCTGTATCAGTTGGGACCGCTCACCCCCTCCGTGCTGGCGGACCGGATCAGTTGCGACCGCAACACGCTCAGCGAAATGCTGAAGCGGATGGTGGCACGCCGGCTGGTCGCGAAGAAGGACAACCCCGACGACCGCCGCTCGCTTCAGGTCCAGATCACCGCCAAGGGCGAGGAAGCGCTGCTGGCCGTGATCCCGGCGGCGGCCCAGTTGCAAGAGATCATGCTGGCTCCGCTGCGCAAGGAAGATCGGGCGCATTTCCTGAAATGCCTGCTGGCGATCGCGAAGGCTCCGCCGCCGGACGCGCCATCCGATCGTTGAGCCCCAGTCAGGCCGTTGCCTTCCCGAAGGTGCCTGATGCCGCAAGCGCCGCGACGGCGTCGGGCGACAGTCCCAAGATTTGCGACAGCACGTCATCGCGCTGCGCGCCGATGCCGGGCACATGACTGCCGATCGGCGTGTCGGCTCCAGACATTTGCCATGGCGCGCTGACGCCGACGAAGTCACCGGCACCATCCGTCACCGTCCCGAACACACCCCGCTGACGGAGGTGGGGATCGGTCAGCGCCGCGCCCGGCGCCCGGTATTCCGCACACGGGACGCCGGCGCGATCCAGCGCCGCGATGCATTCGGCAGCGGTGTGACGCTCCGTCCACTTTTCGATCACCTGCATCATGGCGGTCCAATTGGCGCCGCGCGCCGGAATGCTGGAAAAGCGCGGATCGCTGGTCAGCTCCTCCTGCCCCGTCACTTCACAGAGCGCCGCGAAGTTGCGCGGCGTGACCGGTGCGATCAGGATATCGCCGTCGCGGGTGCGGACCGGCCCATAGGTCGGACGCGGCGAGCGGATCGGGAATTGTGCTTCCTGAAGCTCGTAGACCAGCAGGTTCAGCATGCAATCCATCAGCGCCACGTCGATACGCTGCCCCTCGCCCGTGCGCCCACGCTGAACCAGCGCGGTCTGGATCGCGGAATAGCCGAAGATGCCGCCAAGGATATCGGCGACAAAGATCGCGCCGGCCGCCGGACGTTCCCGGTCGCCGGCATAGCGCATCAGCGAGGTATCGAAACCGCTCTCGGCATGCACGATCATGGCGTAGGCCGCGCGCTCCGCGGCCGGGCCCGACTGTCCATAGCCCGAGATCGAGCAGTAGATCAGGCGCGGGTTGATGGCGCGAAGCGCCTCGTAGCCGAGACCGAGACGATCCATCACGCCGGGTCGGAAATTCTCGACGATGATATCCGCCTCCGCGACCATGCGATGCACCAGCTTGATCGCGTCGGCGTTCTTCAGGTCCAGCGCCAGGCTGCGCTTGCCGGCATTGAGCTGGCCGAAATAGGTGCTGTGGCCGTCGCGCAGCGGCGTGCGCAGCCGCATGTCGTCGCCTTCCGGCGGCTCGATCTTGATGACCTCGGCTCCGACATCGGCGAGCAGCCGCGCGCAATAGGGACCCGCCACCATGATAGAGAAATCCAGCACGCGCATACCCGCGAGCGGCGCCCTGTCGCCATCCTTCTGCATCCGATCTCTCCTATCTCGGCAGTCCGAGCGCGCGTTGCGCGATCAGGCTGCGCTGGATTTCGTTGGTTCCGATGCTGATCACCCACATCAGCGAGTGCCGCAGGTTCTGCTCGAAGCGGCCATTGTCGATCGCGCCCGGCATCTGTTCGGACAGCGCGGCGCGCATGCCGAGGATGTCGAGCGCGGCCTCGCCGAAGCGCTCCATCAGCTCGCCTGAGAACACCTTGCTGATGGCGCCATATTCCGGCGGCGTCACGCCATCGGCGGCAAGCTCGGCGCAGCGCATCATCAATTGCCGGCCGATTTCGATCTCGGAGGCCAGCGTCGCCATCCTGTCGCGGACGATCGGGTCGCCGGCCAGCGATTGATCGCGCTCCCCGGCCATCACATGCACGCGCAACTGCTCGAAGGCGTGCGCGACCTTCAGCACGATGCCGCCGCCGACCAGCCCGCGCTCGAAGGCCAGCGCGCCGGTCAGCACCTTCCAGCCGCCATTGACCTCGCCGACGAGGTTTTCGGCGGGAATGCGGACATTGTCGTAGAAGATGTTGGCGAAGGTGCCGTCGTACATGGTTGCGGACGGACGGATCGTGATGCCCGGCGCGTCCATCGGCACGATGAACATGCTGATGCCGGCGTGCGGCGGCCTGGCGTCCTTGTCGGTGCGCGCGGCGAGGAACATGTATTTGCCCCACCAGGTGGTGGTCCAGATCTTCTGGCCGTTGATCACCCAGTGCTCGCCATTCCTCACGGCGCTGGTGCGCAGCGCCGCAAGATCGGAGCCCGCCTGCGGCTCGCTGTAACCCATGCCGTGCATGGCTTCGCCGCGCAGGATCTCCGGCAGGTACTGCTGCTGCTGCTCCGGTGTGCCGAACATCATCAGCGCATTGGCCTGGATCGCGGCGCCGATCCGCGGCGCCTCGCCCTGCTCCATCGTCTCCATGAAGGCGATCTGCTCCAGCGGGGAGCGGGCCTGGCCGCCGAATTGTTCCGGCCAACCGAGGCCGATCCATCCCGTTTCACCCATATCGCGGGCGAAGCCGGCATCGAATTCGCGCTTGGCGAACGGCTTCTGATCGAACGCGTCCTTCCGTGCTCCGGACCAGTTTTGCCCGAGCCAGCGGCGGACCTGCTCACGATAAGCGTTTCCGGCGGATCCGAGATCGTATTGCGGCAACCCGGCGCCGCCCGCATCCAGCAGGCGTGCGGCCAACCGGCGCTTCGCATCCAAGGCGCCGCCGAGCGCGATCGTATCGAGGTGCACACGCTTGAAATGGATTGGCGCTTCGTGCTCCTCGGCATAGCCGATCGCCCCGAACGTGTGCTGGGTCTCCAGCGCGACCTGCCGCAGCGCGCTGCCGGAGAACGCCGATACGCAATCGGCGAAATAGCGCCAGTCGGCGTCGTCGCCGTCATGCAGCCTGGCGATGTGATCGAGGACCAACCTGACGCCCTCGAGCGCGATCAGGCAATTCGCCAGCTTGTGCTGGATCGCCTGGAACTTGCCGATCGGCTGCCCGAACTGGTGTCGTTCCCTGGCGTAGTCGACGGCCAGCTCGAACGCACGCCGCGCAGCGCCATAGGCGCGCGCGGCCAGCATCGCCTTACCCTTGATGCGAAGGTCGTCCAGATCGACGGCGCCTTCGGCAATGCGCGTGAGCGGCACCGCGTTCAGCCGGACCTCGTAGAGCCCCCACGCCCCCATCGCACGGGTCGCGATGCATTCGACGCCGGGACCGTCGAGCTCGATCAGCGCAAGATGAGCCCGATCGAGCGCGACCAGGAGGTGCGTGGCGCTTCCCGCCGCCTCGACACAGCGAAGCACGCCCGTTGCCGCGTCGTCCGCGGCCACGATCGAACCGGTGCCGCGATCGGGATCCAGCGCTCCGAACGAGAAGGCGACGATCGCCGTCCCGGCATGCAGCCGAGCCTGGAGATCGGCCACGACGCCGGCCTGCGATCCCGACACCGCAAGATTGGCCAGCGCCGCGGACCACATCGGCGCCGGACATCCGGCGCGGCCGAGTTCGGCCATGACGACGAGGATTTCGGCGAGCCCGCCTTCGCCTGCCTCCGCGCCGAGGGCAGCGACCCCCTGCCCGACCAGCTTGCGCCAGATCGCCGATATCTCGTCCGGCGAGGACGACGCCGTCGCGCCACGCGGACGCCAATGCTCATCGAGGAATCCACGTATGGACTCCCGCAGCATCGCCGTGACGTCATCCGGCTGTTCGGTCGCCGTCATCGCCCGGCCTAGCCCTGGCCGAACCGGGGCTTGCGCTTCTCCTTGAACGACATCGTCGCCTCCTTGTGGTCGGCAGTCTCGAACGTCACCTGCTCCAGCGCCATCGAGGCTTCCAGCAGCATGTTGACGCGCTCCTTGACGATCTGGTTGATCGACAGCTTGGTCCAGCGAATGGCCCAGGTCGGGCCGTTGGCGAGCTCGATCGCGATCTCGCGCGCCTTCGCCAGCACCTCCGCGCGCGGCGCGACGTGATTGACCAGCCCGATCCGCTCCGCCTCCTTGCCCTTCAGCAGGGTGCCGCGGATCAGGTATTCCTTGGCCTTGTTGATGCCGATCAGGAGCGGCCAGATCACAGTGCCGCCGTCGCCTGCGACCAGACCGACGCGGGAGACGTGGGTGTCGCCGATCCGCGCGTCCTCGGCCATCACGGTGATGTCGCAGAGCAGCGCATGGGTCGCAGCCAGGCCGATGGCGTCGCCGTTGATCGCCGCGATGATCGGCTTGTCGAGCTCGAGCTGACGCGTCACGCCGCGCCGGCTGATCATGGGATCATGGACCTCGCCCTCTTCAAGGACGTCGCCGCCGGGCCGCTCCGACATCGCCTTCACGTCGCCACCGACGCTGAAGAAGTCGCCGGCGCCGGTCAGCACCACGACATTGACGGCGTGGTCGTCGGCGAGGTCGTCCCAGATCGTGCGCAGCTCGCGGATCAGCTTCTGATTGATGGCGTTGCGCGCCTGCGGGCGGTTCAAGGTCACGGTCGCGACCTTGTCGGCGACCTCGACCGTCATGCATTCATATTTGGCGTAGTTGGACACGTTTACCTCCGTTGTTATTGCTGCTTGGGTTTTGGGATATTTTCCGGCGCGCTATCGAAGCATCCCGGGCTGCACGTCCGCCAATGCGACGTGGAGCGACATCGCCCCGGGGTCCTGCTCCAGCATCCGCTGCACGGATTCCAGATGCGACCGCAGCAGCCGGCTCGCCAGCGCCACGTTTCGCTCGCTCAGCGCCGCCAGGAACTGGCGCCGCTTCTCCGCCAGCCGGGCCATTGCGACACCGCTGGAGGCGACCTTGGCATAGACGAAGCGCATGTGGATCTCGGTGACGGAGTCGACGATCATCGCGATCACCTTGTTGCCGGTCGACGCCGCCAGCAGCTTGTAGAATTCGCGCGAGCATTCGACCCGATCGAGCAGCCGCCCCTCCTTGGTGGCGAGCTCGGTCCGCGCGATATTGGCTTCCAGCGCATCCAGGTCGGCTCTCCGCGCATTCGCGCAGGCGAGCCTGACCACGAGGTCGAGCACATGGACCCGCGCCTCCGACAATTCCCGCACGGAAATCGTCCCGAGGCTCAGCATGTCCCGCATCACCTCGTTCATGCGGCGGGTGTCGCCCTGCTGGATGAAGGCGCCGCCCTTGACGCCCTTCTGCAGCTTGAGAACGCCGGCCATTTCGAGGCTGCGCAGCGCCTCGCGCAGCACGTTGCGGCTGACGCCGAGCTGCTGCGCGAGCTCGCGCTCGGCCGGCAGCTTGTCGCCCGGCTTCAGCACGCCGAGCGCCAGCTGCTCGCGGATCCGCTCGCAGATCTCCTCGAATGTCCGCCTGGTGTGGATCGGCTTGAAAGTCGGCGCGGCCGACGCTCCGGCGGCACGGG
>NZ_DDOP01000079.1:86388-86565 GCF_002341725.1 Bradyrhizobium sp. UBA2491 | reverse complement strand
CCTGGTGTGGATCGGCTTGAATGTCGGCGCTGCCGACGCTCCGGCGGCGCGGAGATCGGCGGCCCGCTCCCGCCGGTTCGGCGAGGCGGTGCGGGATCGCTGCGGCGTGCGAGGGCTTGACTTGGTGCTCATGCAGTGGATTATTAAATGGATCACCCATTCAATGGAAGCCCCTTT
>NZ_DDOP01000079.1:85731-86137 GCF_002341725.1 Bradyrhizobium sp. UBA2491 | reverse complement strand
GGCTTCCGGCAAAGAAAACGACGGGGAGTCCGTATGAGTTTTTCCGAGGAGCAGGTCGCGTTCCGCGACAACGTGCGCAGGATGGTCGCCAAGCACGTGGCGCCGATCGCCGCCGAGATCGACGAGACCGACCGCTTTCCGCTCGAGCTGGTCAAGCTGTTCGGCGAGATGGGACTGATGCAGCTCTGGGTGCCGGAGCGTTACGACGGCCCGAACGGCAATCTGACCATGGCCTGCATCGCGCGCGAGGAGATCTCGAAGGTCTCGCCGGCCTGCGCGTCGATCGCGGCGCTCAACACCATGTTCATCATGCCGCTGCTGCATTTCGGCTCTGAGGAGCAGCGCAGGAAATATCTGCCGATCATCGCCAAGGGCGGCGTGGTCACGGCGATCGCGATCTCCGAGC